>NZ_JBSPFA010000018.1:0-73963 GCF_053848885.1 Amedibacillus sp. YH-ame10 | reverse complement strand
ATTCCACCGATGAGTCATCCATGGAAACATGCTTCGTTTCAAAATTATTTACTAACGATGAAGCATCGCAATGACTGTACTAATGTTTAACTATTTTTGAGACATTTTCAAAAACGGTTGACATTCACTATATGCTATAAATAAACAGTTTTGTAAATATTTATCTTTAAAACAGAAAAAAGATAGGAGTATTTGATCATATCAGTTTTCCTATCTCTTTATTCTAAATTGCTATATAGTCTTGTCTATTTAATAAGCTCATCCATTGCGCTTTGGTATGCAACTGTTTTTTGATGTGCATCTTCTAAAGAAGTTCCTTTGATACAATAATAGAACTTACATTTTGGCTCTGTACCACTTGGACGAATAGCAATCCAGCTTCCATCTTCTAAGTAATACTTCAAGACATCAGATTTTGTAAAGCCTTCTAACTCACGTGCCTCACCATTTTCGATGATTTTACTTTCTTTATAATCTTCAAAACGAGTTACAATAGAGCCATTGATATTACTTAGTTGAGTTTTACGTAGTGTTGCCAATATTTCTTGAATTCTTTGTGCACCTTCTTGACCTTTTAAAGTAAGTGAAGTTTGGCTTTCTTCATAATAGCCAAGTTCTGCATATAAATCATAAAGTACATCGACTAAAGTCTTGCCTTTTTCTTTATAGTAGCACGCTGCCTCTGCCAACATTAAACAAGCTTGAGGAGCATCTTTATCACGTACGAATGGTTTAATCAAAGAACCATAACTTTCTTCATATCCAAATACATATTGTTTTTCATTTGTGATTTCATATTTTGCGACTTTTTCACCAATGAATTTAAATCCAGTTAATGTCTTTTCAGTAGCAACACCATATTTATCTGCAATCTTTTCACCCAAATCACTTGTAACTACAGTATTGAACATAACTGGTTGATTTGGCATACGATCTTTCGCAGTTAATTGAGAGAAAATGTATTCTATAAGAACAGCACCACTTTGATTTCCAGTTAGTAAGCGATATTCACCATCATGTTTTACACCAACACCCATACGGTCAGCATCTGGATCACATACCAAAATGATATCTGCATCTTCGCGTTTCGCATATTCTAATGCTAAATCATATGCTCCCTTTTCCTCAGGATTAGGAGTAGGTGTATTTGAAAAGTCAGGATCTGGTGAGCATTGTTCTTCTACTGCCACAAAGTTATAACCTGCTCTTGTATATACTTCTTTCACAGGAATGTTTGCTGTTCCATGCTCAGGAGTAAAGATTATTTTTACATTATCTTTCGCAATATTTGGATTTAATTGAATATCTAATACTTTTTCATAGTAGATTTCATCTACTTCTTTTCCAATAATATGAATCAATGCTTCTTGTTCACTTGTTGGTTCTGCCTTAATAGCAAGTTCATCTTCAACAGCATTCACGCGATCGATTACTTGTTGAGCAAGTGCTGGTACCAATTGGCATCCTTTGTCATCGTATAGTTTATATCCGTTATACTCTTTTGGATTATGAGATGCGGTTACCATAATTCCACCAAAACATTTGAAATAACGTACCGCAAAGCTTAATTCAGGAGTTGGACGTAAACTTTCAAACACATAAGATGTAATTCCATAAGTTGCTAGTAGTTTAGCTGAATCCATCGCAAATTCATAAGACATATGGCGATTATCATAACCAATCGCAACACCTGCTTTTTTTGCGTCTTCTCCATGCGCGCTAATATATTGCGCAAATCCTACATTTGCTTTACGAATCGTATGTAGATTGATACGGTTTGTTCCTGGACCTAATAGTCCTCTCATCCCGGCTGTACCAAATTCTATAGTTGTATAAAAAGCATCATTCATTTCTTTTTCATCCATCTTTTGAAGTACTTCTTTATAAGAAGGATCAAGGTTTGGATGACTACACCATTTTTCGTATAATTCTTTTACCATGATAAATTCTCCCTTTCCATAATTGTTGTTTTTATTATATCACATAACATAAAAAAAATCTGTAGATTGATGTAGAATGTAAGCGATTTCTAATTTGAATTAAAATTGAAATATTTACCAAATGAATATAAAAAAAAGACAAGTTACCTCATCTTTTTCTCCTTAGTCTTTTAATTAACCGATGATTTTTTGAGCGCGTAATACTTCTTCAATAGAAGCGATAGCTGCTTCTTCATCATCCCCATTACAAGAGATAGTAATCTCAGATTGTGTTGGGATTCCCAGTGACATAACACCCATGATTGATTTCATGTTTACTTCGCGTCCTTTGAAAGATACGTTTACTTCACATTTGAATTTGCTAGCTGCATTTACAGCAACAGTAGCTGGACGTGCGTGTAATCCAACTGGATCGATTACGGATACAGTAATTTGTTTCATTTTATATTCCTCCTAAAATTAACTTATTTACATATACTATTTTAACCCATTTTGATAACACTTACAATCTTAATTTGCCTTTTTTTAAAGAAAAATCATATTTTATCTGTAAATCCTCCATATTATAATAGTTTATTGCTCTTTTCTAGTGGATGCACTAAATTCTTCCCAAGTCATCGCAGGAATTCTCTCTTTCAACAGCATTTCCACAAAAATACCATTTCCATCTTTCAACCTTCCTTGAAATGTCCCATCATATATGTGCCCAACTCCACAACTTGGACTTCTAGGTTGTAAGATTACGATATCCGCTTGATACTCTATAATTTGTTCTAATGCTATTCTAGCTCCTACATAAAAAGCCTCTGTACAGTCTTCATTTGCTGTATTTAAAATCTTTCCATCTACAATTTCACAACTCAATCTAGGTATTGGCAAACCTCCTAGCACTTCTGGACAAATGATCATATATTCCTTATCCTTAATATATTCCATTAGTTCATTTTCTAGGTTATTACCACCACTATATTTACAATTAACGCCTGTTAAACATGCACTGATTGCATAACGCATATCGTTTCCTCCTTTTCCTGGGAAATATTTACATATCTTTTACGAACACTAGTTTTCGATTGCTAGATAAAGCATCATGGTATTTATACCCATCTTCTTGAAATGTTTTAACATCTTCTAAGTATTCGATATGATAATCCGCAAGAAAGCGCACCATCATACCCCTTGCTTTTTTTACTTGAGTCGAGTGCATTTTTATCTTGTGATCTTTTCTTTCATAGAATTCAATATCGATGAAGCTATCATCTTTTATATATGGTCGAATACATTTATCATATTCTTTACTTGCTAAGTTTAAGATATAAGGCTCTATATGATCCGCTTGTTCTTTTATGATAGCACTTGCTAAATCTTCCATCCAATATGCATAGAGATGTGCAGTATCATCAACACTCAACTTTGTTTGCATTTCTAATCTGTATGGATAAATAGAATCACTAGGTTTTACAATTCCATATAAACCAGAAAGAATTCTTAAATGCTTGTCTAGATAATTCCATTGTTTATCCTTACAAGTTTCTATGGCGATTGCTTTAAAGGCAATTCCATCGTAAATATCCAAGGCACTAAAACCCTTGTGATCAAACTTCATATCGGAGAACCTTTGTAAAGTCATGGTTGCTATTTTATCATCTATTTTCATCAGCTTTTTTAGACCTTCAATATCATGTGTTTTTAGTTGTTCTACAATACTTTTTGTTTTAGACAAATATATTGGAAGCTGTGATGGCTCGTGTATACGTTGTTCCTTCATTATTTTTGCTGGGGATATTAGAATTATCATGTCATCACCTCTCTGTAAGCATTATAACGGATTTTGAAGTAGAATTCCATTTTTGTGAAAGAAAAGCTAATCTAACGATTAGCCCTCACTCACTTCTACTAGTTTTGCATTCTTTTCTTTTTCTTTTTTTAGTTTCACTCTACGATTAACTTCATCACGAAGTAGGCAATATATAACAGAGAACGTTGGTAAGCCTAGGAGCATTCCCGCAAACCCAAACAATCCACCACCTACAGTAATCGCAAATAACACCCATAAACCTGAGAGTCCAACACTACTTCCTACAACCCTAGGGTAAATTAGATTAGACTCAAATTGTTGTAGACAAATTCCAAAGATAACAAAGAACACTCCTTGTACTGGATTTACAAAGGCAACTAACAATGCACAAATCGCAACTCCAAAGATAGCTCCAAAGATAGGTATGATATTTGTACATCCAATGATCACCGCAAGAATAGGTGCATAAGGGAATTTCAGAATTAAACATCCAACATAGCACAACAACCCAATGATGATAGCTTCTACTAATTGACCTGCAATAAAGGAAGAGAATGTCTTATTCACAAGTGTTCCAACGCGTAATAGGTACGTATTGGTTTTTTCATTTGTAAATGCATAGATACAACGTTTGCATTGTGAAATAAGTTTATTTTTTGATACTGTTAAATACACCGCAATGACTAACGCCATAAAGATATTTGCGACACTACTCGCAAATCCTGTTGCAACATTTAACAATTGAGGCAATCCTGTTTTGATAACTGTCGCAATTGTACTTCCAATATTTTTTGTAATTGTATCAATTTGTTTTATTATATCTTCTGGTATATCACGATTTTTAATGATATCATCCAGCATTTTCCCAGCACTTTGTACATAGCCTGGCAATTGTTCCGCTAACGCTGTAATACTTTCGACAACTTGTGGTACCACAATCCAAAAGATAAATGTGAATATAAGTATAATTACTCCAACGGACAATAATGCCGCGACTATTTTTTTACTTTTACCTAAAGAAGATGGCAATTTACGCATAAAGAATTTAAGTGGTAAATTAAATACAAAGGCGATCATGATACCATATATAAATGGTTTACACATTGCGACAATAGAAAAGAATCCATCTACCACATCATTCATATGTAACAATACCCAAATCAACGCAATTGTAAATGTAATGATAAACAACACATTTTTCATTGTTAAGCGATTAAGTTTTTTATCCGAATCTTTAAACATAGGACCTCCTTATGAACTCTGTAATTCAATTAAGATATCACGAAGTTCTGCCGCACGTTCAAAGTCTAATACTTTTGCGGCTTCTTTCATCTCTTTCTGTAAACTTGTAATCAGTTTCTCTTTATCCTTCTTACTAACATTTGCTTTCTTATTCATATATTTCGCAGTCATTTCTTGTGTTTCTTTACTACGAACAACTTCATGAATTGGCTTAATAATCGTTTTTGGAGTGATGCCGTGTTCTTCATTATATGCAATTTGAATTTCTCTACGTCGAGTCGTCTCACTTAACGCTTTTTTCATAGAGTCTGTCATTTTATCTGCGTACATGATAACTTTCCCATGCGCATTACGTGCAGCACGTCCTATAATCTGAATCAAGGAACGTTCACTTCTTAAGAACCCTTCTTTATCCGCATCTAATATTGTAATCAGGGAAACTTCAGGAATGTCCAACCCTTCTCTTAACAAGTTGATTCCTATTAATACATCGTATTTTCCTTTTCTTAAATCACGTATAATTTCCGTACGTTCTATCGTTTTAACTTCATGGTGTAACCATGCCACCTTGAAATCCATTCCTTTTAAATAGGAGGTTAAATCTTCTGCCATACGAACCGTTAGAGTGGTGATTAAGACACGTTCATTTTGTTCTATACGTTTTTGTATTTCATCTACGATATCATCGATTTGGCCTTGTGTAGGACGTACTTCTACAACAGGGTCTAATAATCCTGTAGGACGTATAATTTGTTCTACGATTTCTCCATTAGTTTGTGTTAGTTCGTAATCACCAGGAGTCGCGGATACAAAGATAGCTTGACGAATTAAAGTTTCAAACTCTTCAAATCGTAAAGGACGATTGTCTAAAGCACTTGGTAAACGGAATCCATAATTTACTAAAGTTTCTTTACGTGCCCTATCTCCGTTGTACATACCTCGTACTTGCGGTAAGGATACATGGGATTCATCTACTACTAATAAGAAATCATCTGGAAAGTAATCCAGTAATGTATAGGGACGAACACCAGGCGCACGTCCATCGATATGACGAGAGTAATTCTCAATCCCTGGACATACTCCAAATTCTCGTAATGCTTCCATATCATAACGTGTTCTTTGTTCAAGACGTTGTTTTTCTAATAGTTTACCTTCTTCTTCAAAGGTCGCTAATCTTTCTTCTAATTCTACTCCAATAGTATTTGCGGCACGGTTAATGATTTCTTGTTTTGTTGCATACCCACTTGCTGGATACATTACATAAACTGTATACGCATTTAAGATTTTACCAGTTAACGGATCTACTTCGCAGATTCGTTCGATTTCATCGTCAAACATTTCAATTCGTAAAATATAGGCATCGGTGTGTCCAAGTGCTACTTCAATGGTATCTCCACGAACACGGAAGGTACCACGAGCTAAATCCATATCATTTCTTGTATACTGACGTGATACTAATTTTCCCATTAATTCTTTACGATCAATAATATCTCCAACTCTTATAGAGAAAAACATTTCACGATATTGCTCTGGATTACTAGCACCATATATACATGCTACAGAAGCTACAATGATCGTATCTCTTCTTTCAAGGATGGAATTGACGGCAGCCATTCGCAACATGTCTAATTCCATATTGGTCGTTGCGTTTTTATCGATATATAAGTCTGTACTTGGAATATAAGCTTCTGGCTGGTAATAATCGAAGTTTGAAACGAAGTATTCTACGCGATTGTTAGGGAAGAATTCTTTGAATTCTGAGTACAGCTGACCTGCTAGTGTTTTATTATGTACAAATACTAGAGTTGGTTTGTTTACTTGTTGTATTACATTAGATATGGTAAAAGTCTTACCAGTACCTGTGGCACCAAGTAAGACTTGTTGTTTTTTCCCACTGTGAATACCTTCCACAAGTTCTTTAATAGCCTTTGGCTGATCACCTTGTGGTTGATATTCAGAAACTAAATCAAATAGTTTATTTTCCATTTGCTAACTCCACCGCCTTTGCAAGTTGTGTATCATAAGATGCGTCGGAATGCCATTTTAAGCTAGCCTGAGAAATTAAAGTAGAAATCACTTTTTCATTAATTTCACCAGTTACTTCTAAACCATTATCTTTTTGGAAAGCTTTTAAAGCGTTACTAGAGGTTGGTGAGAAGTATTCATCTGTTCGATCTACCGTGTATCCTAAAAACTTTAGATATGTTTGTACACTCTTTGCCGCAATATTCACAGTATCCGCCTTAAACACTTCATCTTTTTCAAGTTTAGGAGAAGACATAGTGATAGCTGGATCTAGATTCACTTCTACATCTGGCGTGATTCCTTTTTTATCAACGCTCTTCTCACTAGGACTCAACCATTTCGCTGTTGTATATTTCAATTGAGAAGAATCCTTAAATGGCATTGGAACTTGTATTGTTCCTTTTCCATAACTTTTAGTTCCTACAACTTTCACATTTAGATTTTCTTTTAAAGCCATCGTTAGTACTTCGGATGCACTTGCTGTATCTTCATTTACAAGAACAATGATTTGTTCAAAAGTATAACGTTTTGTATCTTCTAATACTTTATACTCATCAATATTTCCATTACGTTGTTTTTCTTTAAATACAACACTGTTCTCAGGTAATAAGTAACTAGCGATTTGTTGAGCAGCTGTCAAATATCCACCACCATTATTTCTAAGGTCAATCACAAGGCTCTTTGCTTTCTTGGATAGATCCTTTAAATGATTACCAAATTCATCTCCACTGGTATCTGCAAACGTGCTAAGTTCAATGATTGCTACATCTCCTTGTAGAGAGCTAGTCACTGTTTTAGAAACTTCACGTCTTTCTACTTCTTTCATAATATGTTCATTATTGTGAATGATTTCAACCTTTACTTTCGTTCCAGATTTACCTGAAATCATTTCTTTCACTTCATCCGAATCCATATTCTCACAGAGCGTACCATTTACTGCATATATGATATCGCCAGCTACAATTCCTGCTTCTTCAGCAGGTGAGTTCTTAAATACTTTATCTACTAAGAAAGTATTAGAACCTACTTCATAATATTGAATTCCAATACCGACATAGCTTCCAGACATTGAACTAGTAAAATCCTTCGCTGTTTGCGGGGTCATATAGGATGTATGTGAATCCCCACCAGCATCTACCATTCCTGAGATAGCTCCATTAATAAGCTTTTCTTCAAAGTCTTTTTGTTCTACACCAAAGTAAAACTTATCTTTCATAATTTCGTATACTGTACTAAGTTTTGCAAAGGTTTGATCTTCACTCACAACTTTTGTTGAAGTAAAATTGTTTACAAGAAAACCTGCACAAAAACATGCAATACAGAAGAAAACAATCGCAATTGTTTTGATCCTGCGATCTCTTTGAGCCTTAATTTCATCAGGCCATTTATGCTTCACCAATTTATAGCGTTTGACATTCTTTTCAGCCATATATTGCTCACCTCATATCGTTATAAAATCTACCTCTTATAATACCATATTTTATTTAAATATATAAGAGTTTCGCATATATTATTCCCCAATTATAGAAAAAGCGATCACTTAAGATCGCTATCTTTTCCATCGTAAATACTTTGTTGTCGATAAGAAACTTCCTATAAGACCAACTAACATACCAGCAATGGTGATAATTCCACATATTTGAAGTGCAAATGGATAAACTGGCTGCATGGTAAACATTCCAATCATAAGTTGTCCACTTACTGCTTTAAACAGATAGGAATACCCAAAGTAGGTAAAGATACATGGCAGGATAGAACCAATAAATCCAATCAGCATCCCTTCAATCATAAAAGGAACTTTAATATAGCCATTTGTTGCGCCTACATTTCGCATAATTGCAATTTCTTTATAACGTGCATAAATCGTCATTTTAATAGAATTGGATATCAAGAATATTGCTAATAAGGATAGTAATACTACAAATACCAATCCTCCCGTACGCACAGTATTTAAAATAGAAATCATCTTCGATACGGAGTTGCCCCCATATACAGCTGAATACACACTTGGTAATTCCTTGATTTTATCTGTAATAGAAGCTATTTTATCCGCATCTTTAACGGAAACAAAGTATGCGTTGCTTAGAGGGTTTTCATCCCCTTTAAACATCGCAAACTCTTCGCCTCTTTCTTTGATAAATAACTCAAGTTCATCAGCTTTACTTGAAAAAGTTGCGCGCTTTACACCAGAGATAGATTCAAGTTCGTCTTTGACTTGATTAAGATCATTTTTTTCAGTAACATCACCATTTAAAACAACATGTATTCTAAGGTCATCTTCAATAGAATTTGTGAATAGAGATACGTTTCCAGCAACAATCAAGAATGCAGAAAATAAAACAAGCGTAATAGTCACTGCACTTGATGCAGATAAGGACATAGCTAGATGTCTAGCAATGCTTAGAAATGCCGTCTTGATATGTTTAGGAAAGGCTTTAATGAGACTCATCATGTTTCAGATAGCCCCCTTTCATAATATCCGCAACTATGTATCCTTCATCAAGACAAATGGTACGTTTTTTAAATCGATCTACAATTGTTGAATCATGGGTTACCATAACAATCGTAGTTCCTTCAACTTCATTGATTTTCTCTAAGAGTTCCATGATTTCTGCAGATTTATCTGGATCTAAATTTCCCGTAGGTTCATCCGCAATTAAGACTTTTGGATGATTGGCGATAGCTCTACCAATAGTTGCACGTTGTTGCTGTCCACCAGACAATTCATTTGGGAACGCTTTGGCTTTATCCTCTAAAGATACAAGTTCTAACACTTCTCTTACTCTTCGTCGAATATCTACTTTATTCATCCCAATAACTTCTAATGCAAATGCGATATTCTCAAAAATCGTAAGTCTTGGTAATAGACGAAAGTCCTGAAATACTACTCCAATATTTCTTCGGTATACAGGAACTTTAGAATGTTTTAATTCACCAACGTTGATATTTTCAACCATTACAGTCCCTTGATTAGGGATTTCTTCTCCATCCAAAAGTTTGATAAGTGTTGATTTTCCTGAACCAGTAGGTCCAATGATATAGACAAATTCACCATTATCAATTGCTAGATTTATATCTCTTAACGCATGTACACCGTTCTTATATTCCTTTGATACGTTCTCTAAAAGAATCATATGATCACTCCTACTCTTGCTTTACAAGTTCTATATTAAAACACTTCTTCTGGTCGCATTCTACAAGGCGCACCTTTAATACTACAAACATTATTTACTGCGCCTGATCCCCAACCATTTCCCCATGCAAAATCTGCAGTTCTTTGAAATCTTGCAATTGCATCGGAAAGACTCATATTTCCTAGATTGATTACTTCTATATGGCAGTGTGCTCCAGAAGAGTTTCCACTATTTCCAGTAAGGGCAATCTGTTGACCTACACTTACTCTTGTTCCCGCTGATAACATGCCACCTTGTGATAGATGGAAGAAGGAAATCGCATATGTAATTCCATTTGCCTGTGTTAACAGTTGCATAGTGTTTCCACCACCTTGTGGATAACCAGACCAATTTCCAAGATATCCTCCATTAGAACTAACTGGTGCACTCGCATAAAGTATAATTCCATCTGAAGGTGCGATTACTGGGGTTCCAATAGGAACTGCTTTATCCATTCCCAAGTGAGCTCCACCACCTGGATAATACCAAGTTCCTGCAGATATGTATCCACCTTGTACAGGCATAGCTAATCCAGTATTTCCGCTAAAGTCTAAATCACCTGGATTGGTAATAGAAATGATGTTATTTCTAATCGTATTGATATTGACTTCAACAGAACGCATCTTTTCAGCCAATTCCGCTTCCTGTTTCTGATATGTTTCAATTAAATTAAGTTGTTCTTTTTTTAGTGTTTCGACAATATCTTTGTTTTGAACGTTTTCTTCTCTTTTAATTTCTACTTCTGATTTAAGTCGTTCTTGTTCCCCTTTATCAAGATCTAATTTTTCTTTTTCTTCTTGAAAAGTGTTAATTTCTTGTTTATCACTTTCTGTTATTTTTTGTAATCCATCAACTTTACGAATCATATCCACAAGGTCATCTGATCCCATAATAATTTCAACATTCACATTTGTACCTAATTGTGATTGTTCACTGATCATACGATCTCTTATGCGATTGTAACGAATATCAATTTCATCTTCTTTTTCCGCAATATTTTTTTCTAACTCTTCGATTTGAGCCGTAATTACTCGAATATTTGCATCATTAACTTCGATACTCTTTGTATAGAAATCTAGTTTCTCATTTAATTCTTTGACAACTTTCGCCGCATTATCGATATTTGTTTGAAGGCTTTTCACTTGATCAGAAATAGATGCCAAATCATTGCTTAAAGATTCACGTTTTTGTATGTAATATTGACGGAATGCTTCACATTGACTCTTCTCTTCAGCTGTATTTTGTGCAACCTTACATTTATTGTTCCAATAGTCTTCATTTCCTTCGAAGTCTTCTGCATAAACAGGAGTTGTAGGGACTAACGCAAAAGCTGCTAGAAGAATAACTATCATTATTTGTTTTATTTTTTTCATCGACTCCACCTCAAATATTTACTTACGGCATGAAAGCTACCAATGATACCTACAACAGCACCAGCTGCAAATAGTGCTAAACATATGATAAATGTAAATGGAAATGGTTTTTGCATCACAAACATAGAGGATAAAAACACACCGTCTAGTGATTGATATAAAACTGCATATCCAATTGCAGTGATAAGAATTGGTATCAATGCTCCTAGGATTCCAATAAACATCCCCTCAATCATGAATGGAGTTTTGATATACCAGTTTGTGGCTCCAACACTACGCATGATAGATATTTCTGTATGCCTTGTATAGATTGTCATCTTAATCGTATTAGATATCAGAAATATTGCTATAAAAGCAAGCCCTAACAAGAAGATTGCTCCACCATATCGTAAGGACGCAAAAGTGTTGACCATATTTTTTATGTCATCTCCACCATATTGGGCTTTTTGTATTCCATCTATTTTATTCAATTTCTTCGTAACTGTATTGATATCCTTTGCTTGTTTCACTTCAACAATAAATGCATTGCTCATTGGATTGTGTTCTTCATAGCGTTGAAATACATCTCCATTTTCTTTGATAAGTATTCCAAGTTCATCTTCCTTTGAAGAATATTGAATATTTTTTATTTCGGAAATTTTTTTTATTTCTTTTTCAATTTTTTTAATTTCATCTTGCGTTTTTATATTATCAATTGTCGCATGTATTTTCAGATCTTCTTCCACATTTTTAGTGAATCCATTTACATTTTCTGCAATGATAAAAAACAAAGACATTAACGTTAAGGTTACTGCAACCGCAGAAGCAGATGATAGGGACATGGTGAAATGTCTTGTTATACTTTTAACTGCAGATAAAAAATGTTTAGGCATACTCTCTAAAAACTTAATCATGCTTGATATAACCGCCTTTCCCCATATCTGCTACGATAAACCCATCTTCCAAAGCAATCGTCCTCTTTTTGAATTGGTTCACTAAAGAAGAATCATGAGTAACCATAAGTATTGTAGTGTTTTCTACTTCATTTATCTTTTCAAGTAACGCAATAATTTCTTTGGATTTCTCTGGATCTAGATTTCCCGTTGGTTCATCCGCAATCAAAATTTTTGGATGATTGGCAATAGCACGACCAATAGTTGCTCTTTGCTGTTGTCCTCCAGATAATTCATTTGGAAAAGCTTTTGCTTTATCTTGAAGAGATACCAATTCTAGAACTTCTCTTACACGTTTTCGAATGGTAACTTTATCAATGGCTAGTACTTCCATAGCATAGGCGATATTTTCAAACACTGTCATGCTTGGCAATAAACGAAAATCCTGAAATACAACACCTAAATTTCTGCGATAAAATGGCACTTTAGAATGACACAATTTACCGACATTTGTATTCTCTACGATAACTCTTCCTTTGTCAGGGATTTCTTCTCCATCCAAAAGTTTGATAAGTGTTGACTTACCACAACCTGTTGGACCTATGACATATACAAACTCGCCATCCTTGATTTCTAAATTGATATCACGTAAAGCGTGTACTCCGTTTTTATAGGATTTCGATACATTTTCTAATAGAATCATATCATCACTCCTCATGGCTCTAATTATATCATAAAAAAAGCCTTATTCACATGAAATAAGGCTAGTAAATTCTTACAATTCGTTTACAAAATAGTTACAATTGTTGTAGATATGTGAAGCCTTCTCCATGCACTTCATTCACATCGCTTACAATCACAAATGCTTCTGGATCGACGTTGGAAATAATACGATTCAATTCTGCATATTGTTTTTTCACAAGAACCATCATGATAACTGGTTTTTCTTCTCTAGTATAGCCACCTTGTGCGTGCAGGATGGTTGCTCCACGGTCAATATTTTGATAGATAACTTGCATAAGTTCTTCATGTTTCTCTGAAATAATCATAACATTCTTAGCTTCATGAGCCCCTATCATAATGACTTTATCAATCACTTGACCACAAACCCATACTGACACTAAACCAACCATGGATGCTTCTACACCATAGGTTAATGCGCCTAATAAAACAGTGGCTCCATCAATACAAACAACAAGTTTGGGCAAAGGAATTTTTGTATATTTATTGATAATAAGTGGAGGAATATCCATACCACCAGTACTTCCACCAACACGATATACCATCCCTATTCCTACTCCAACACAAACTCCAGCATAAATAGAAGCAAGTAAAACATTATCTGTAATATGTACATTATGAGAATATGCACTCAATATCGTGATAAAGAGCGGATAAACAATCGTAGAGACAATGGTTTTTAAGGCGAATCGTTTTCCAAGAAAGATTGCACCAGCAATATACAAACCTATGGTTAATACATTGATTACTATGGTAGGCTCTAAATGAAAGATAGGTTTTAACGCAATGGAAATTCCTGCGACTCCTCCTGATAAGATATTCAAAGGAAGAACAAAAAATGATACTCCTGCCGCAATGACTAAATTTCCTATAATGATTGTGATAATTTCTGTGATATTCTCTTTAAGATTAAACTTCATAATGTCACCTTCGTATTCCATGCATGATTATAGCACAAAGCGGTTTAAATTGCATAAAAAGAAGACCAAATGTTTAACTGCTAAAGAGGTAGGATTTTAATGTCCTACCTCTACGATATAAAATCACTTATAACTGATTTTTCAAATACGCAAATACAAAATCATCTAAATTACCATCCATGACACCTTGCGTATCACTGGTTTCATAATTTGTACGATGATCCTTTACCATGGAATAAGGATGGAATACATAGGAACGTATCTGCGATCCCCATTCATTTGCTTTTATTTCACCTTTGATTTCCGCAAGTTTCGCTTCTTGTTCTTCAATCATTACTTGGTACAAGCGACTCTTCAAAATACGAAGTGCTTCTTCTCTATTTTCATGTTGCGAACGCCCATTTTGACACGTTGATACCAATCCAGTAGGTTTATGCACCATACGAACAGCGGAGTCTGTTTTGTTGATATGTTGACCACCAGCACCACTGGCACGTTTGGTTTCCACGATTAAATCCTCAGGTTTGATATCGATATCAATTTCATCATTGAACTGAGGCATAACGTCTAAAGACGCAAATGATGTATGTCGTCTTCCTCCAGAATCAAATGGAGAAATTCGAACTAATCTATGAACACCCTTTTCAGCTTTCAAGTATCCATACGCCATATCACCTTCTACTAAGAACGTAATAGATTTAATACCCGCAACATCTCCTGCTAAATAATCAAGCACACTGATTTTGTAGCCTTTTTTTTCAGCCCAGCGTGAATACATGCGATATAACATTTCAGCCCAATCACAAGATTCTGTTCCACCAGCGCCTGGATGTAATTCTAAAATCGCATTGGAATGATCATATTCATGAGACAACAACATTTTAAGTTCAAAACTTTCAAAGTGTTCTTCCATTTCTTTATAATCTAGTTCCATAAGTTCAAATAAGTCTTCATCATATTCATCTTTTAAAATATCATGAGTTTCATCTAGTCCTGATAATGCATTTTCTAGTGTTTCATAACTATCAACGATATCTTTTAAGCCATTTAACTGCTGTATCATCTTTTGTGCATGTTCAGGGTTGTTCCAGAAGTTTTCTTCTAATGAAAGACTTGTTAATTCGTCTATCTTATGTTTTTTTTCAGCTAAGTCAAAGTGACTCACCAAGTTGCGTTAGCTTATCTTGGTGAGATTTCACTCCTTGTTTTATTTCGTATAATTCCATTTACTTCGCCTTTCTTTCCACCTGCACCTTTAATGCAAAGAATACAACTTCACGTGCAATTCTTCCTTGCATTTCTTCAAACATTTCATATCCTTCTTCGATATATGCTTGAAGTGGATTGTTTTGTGCATAGGAACGTAAGTGAATACCGTTTCTTAATTTATCCATCATATCGATATGTTCAATCCAGTTACGATCCATATTTCTTAATACGATCGTTTTTTCAAACTGTTTGAATTCATTACGAATATCTTTGATTTTTTCATCATATAAAGCGAAAATTTTATCTGCACAGTACTGTGTCAAAGTAACAGCATCTTTTCCTTTGATTTCTTCCGCAGTTACATTGTTGTGTTCTTCAAGCCCTAACATTTCAAGACCTTGAATAACTGACTCGTAATTTACACTGTCATGGCGTCCATGATCTACATTTGCATTCACAATATCACGAATTACACGATCAATCATATCGTGAACAATCCCATGTACATCTTCATTCTCTAATACATAGTTACGTTGTTCATACATGATTTCACGTTGTTTTCTTAAAACATCATCGTAATCTAACAATTGTTTACGGACATCATAGTTATATCCCTCAACACGTTTTTGTGCTTGCGTGATTGATTTTGTGACCATTTTAGATTCAATCTGTGCATCTCCAAGAGTTGAGAATAATTTTTGAAATTTATCTCCACCGAAACGAATCATCAATTCATCTTGTAAAGATACATAGAATCTTGAGAAACCTGGATCTCCTTGACGACCACTACGCCCACGTAGCTGATTGTCAATACGTCTAGATTCATGACGTTCACTACCCAATACAGCCAAACCACCTAATGCTCTTGATTCTTCTGTAAGCTTGATATCGGTACCACGTCCCGCCATATTTGTTGCGATTGTAACAGATTTAACACGTCCAGCCTTTGCGATGATCTCTGCTTCACGAGCATGATTTTTCGCATTTAAGACTTCGTGTGGAATCTTTTCTTTATCTAGTAACATATCTACCAATTCACTGGTTTCAACAGAAATTGTACCAACCAATACTGGTTGTCCTTTTTCATACAATTCTTTTACTTCTTCTACCAATGCATTGAATTTTAATTCAGGATTTGCGAAAATTGCATCTGGGAAATCCTCACGAACAACAGGCATGTTTGTTGGAATTTCCACAACACGCATATTGTAAATATCTAAGAATTCTTCTTCTTCTGTTTTTGCAGTACCAGTCATACCTGCAAGTTTGTCATATAGACGGAAGAAGTTCTGGTAAGTAATCGTTGCCAAAGTAGATGTTTCTTCTTTGATAGAAACGCCTTCTTTTGCCTCAATTGCTTGATGTAATCCATCAGAATAAGCACGCCCTGGCATTGTACGTCCTGTAAACTGATCGACAATAACAACTTCATCATCTTGTACTACATATTCAACTTCGTTCTTCATGATGTAGTTTGCTTTTAATGCTTGTGTAATGTGATGTACAAGTTGTGTGTGTTCTACGTTATAAAGATTGTCAATTTTAAAGTGACGTTCTGCATTGGTAACACCTTGTTCACTCAACATAATTTGTTTTGTTTTTTCATCAATTTCATAATCTTCACTACTTAAACGTTTTGCGAATGCATCTGCTTGTAAGTATAAGTTCGCAGTCTTCTTAGCGCCACCTGAAATAATCAATGGAGTTCTAGACTCATCGACTAAAATAGAATCGACCTCATCGACAATTGCGACATTCAACCCACGAAGAACACGATCCTCAACATCTGTAACCATGTTATCTCTTAAGTAATCAAATCCTAATTCTGAATTTGTTGTATACGTAATATCACATGCAAATGCTGCGCGTTTTTCTGCTGGTGATAAAGGACGAGAGTTTACACCAACGCTAAGTCCTAAGAATCGATAAATTTGCCCCATCCATTCTGCATCTCGACTTGCCAAGTAATCATTTACAGTTACTACATGCACACCTTTTCCTGCTAATGCATTTAAGTATACACACATAGTAGATGTTAAGGTTTTCCCTTCTCCAGTTCTCATTTCGGCAATATCGCCTCCATGCATCGCTGCAGCTCCCATTACCTGTACCTTATATGGATATTCTCCAATTGTACGACGTGCAGCTTCTCTAGAAGTCGCAAACGCTTCCACCATCATACTATCTAAGGTTTCACCATTTGCATAACGTTCTTTGAATTCTACTGTTTTTTCTTTCAGTGCATCATCACTCAATGCTTCCATTTGTCCAGCCAATGCTAAAACATCGTCTGCGATTTTTCCTAATTGTTTTAATGCTTTCGCTTCACCACTAATTAAGCGTTCAATATAATTGCCCATTGTGACCTCCATTTATACTATTATTTTTTATATTTTTCTCAAATATAACCTAGTTTATTGTATCATAAAAAACTAAGCGATACTATAAAAAAAACAGGCTTCCTGCCTGTTTTCATGTTTTTTACGCTTTTACAATATTATGCGCTTGTAATCCTCGTTCAGTTTCTACGACTTCAAACTCAACAGCGGCCTCACTGTCGATTGTTTTGAACCCTTCCATCATAAGTTGTGAGTAGTGAAAGAATACGTCTTTTCCATCCTCCAATGTGATGAAACCATACCCCTTCTCTTGGTTAAACATTTTTACTTTTCCTTGCATTCCGATACTCCTATACCTTTCTATGCTACATCATGCATATCTAAATTATAGACATCCGATATTTAAAAATCAACGATATCTATGTTTTATTTATGAAATTTTAACATCTTCTTTTCTCTTTGTTTTTCGTACGTGAACTTTCTTACATTTTTGTGCAATAAATGTAAACTTCTTTCATTTATTCTGTAAATTTTTGCACAAGTTCTTAACACTTTTCTACATTTCTAGCTTGAAGACCTTTATCGGATTCTACTATTTCAAACGTAACTTCTTGTCCTTCGTCTAAAGATTTGTATCCATCCACTAATATTTGAGAATAATGCACAAATATATCTTTTCCATCTTCTCCACATATGAATCCAAATCCCTTCTCTGCGTTAAACCATTTGACTTTACCTTTCATTTTACTTCACCTTCCTTATTTATTTTCCTTTTAAGTATAGAAAATCTCTTATCTCTTTTCAAACCTTTTCCATCGCAAGATTCGACAAAAAGAGGATGTGCACTTAGCACGAGAGCTTCTATTTTATATGTATGCTGCTTCAACAATTGATATGCATATTTTAAAGTAGATCCACTTGTACACACATCATCTACCAATAACAACTTTGTCTTTGGTAAATTATATCCTGGTTTTCTATGTATCACATCCTTGATATGTTCCCTATCCTTAAAGCTTTGTAGAGACTGTTTATGATTTTCACTCTTATAAAAAGGTTTAATGATAGGTAATTTGCATCGCGCAAGCATATCCTCTACAGGCACAAATCCTCTCTCACATAATTTCTCTTGTGAGGATGGCATAAGTACAATTGTGTAATGTCGATATTTGTCGTTCAAGAATTTTATATCTTCATAAAAAAACACGTCTCGTAATGCTACATCATGTCCTTCTTTATATTGGAAAATCATATTTTCTAAAAAATCATTGTACTCATACAAGATTGTAAGAGGTATATTTTCTAAATGGGTTCTTCGATTGATTCTTTTCAATTGCGTTTTACAACTTGTACACAGTAGTTGATCTTGTTTCAAATAATCGAAAACAGATATCTTTTTATGTATCTCTTCCATACATAATCTACAATATTCCTCTTTCACGCATTCACCTTCTGTTCATCATTTGAATTGCTCTTTCACATCGTAAAATATCGTTCGTTTTCTTTGTGCATAAAAATATACCTTTACCAGTAGGCATTTCAATATTCCTTCCAACACGTCCGATAATTTGAGTTAGACTTGCTTCATTAAAAACCACATGATCTGCTTGCAGTACAATAATGTAAATGCCTTTGATGGTAATTCCTCTCTCTAATATGGTTGTCGTAATTAGGCATTCATATTTTTTCTCATGAAACGCTCGTACAATGTCCTCCTTATTCTCACTCTTCGATGTAAATGAAACACATCGAAAAAGTGGTCTTAATGCTACACTTAGTTTTCGTGCTAAAGCGATAGTAGGTACAAACACTAACGTTTGAATGTGTTCTTTCCTTTGTTTAAACAAGAACTTAACCAGATATAAAAACTGAAGACTCTTTGGTCTTGTAAGTATTTGTGGCTCTATCAATGGATACCCATGTGGTCTTTGAAACAATTCCACCATCTGTAAGTTTCCTTCTTCAACATCCTTTAGCATCTCTTCATCTGGTGTAGCGGTAAGGTATACGATCTCTCCAGTTGAGGCATGCATCGCGATTTGTTTTAAGATATCATTGCCTCTATATGGAAAGGCATCCACCTCATCCATAATAAGCAAATCAAAGGTTTGATGATAGCGATAGAGTTGATGCATCGTACATACAATGATATCTCCATCACATACATCCGTGTAGCCTTCACATACCGCAATGACATTTAAACCTTTAAAAGCCTTTTGCATTCTTTCTTTTATTTCCAAAACAACTTGTCTTCTTGATATCGCAAATCCGACTTTTTTCCCTTCGTTCAAATACTTCTTCATCACCTCCATAACCATCTCTGTTTTGCCAGCGCCACAAACTGCGTATGCCAATACGGACTGATGATGTGAAGTATGATAACAAATTGCTTCCGATGCCACTTGTTGTTTTGGCGTTAACCCATAGTCTAAGTCATATGTACAACTATGCTTCTTTCTTTCATAAACACCCCGTTTGGGAACCTCATTTACATTCATCCTTCCAAATCCAATGCATTTTCTACAATACCAAACAGACTGATCTTTATAAAAAAATCTATGTTCGCTATTGCCACAACGTAAACAACGCACAATATCACCTCCTACTATTTATATACGAGAAAAAGTTATAAAATTCCTAAAAAAAATACAGAAATTTAATTCTGCATTTTATCGTTCTTTCCAAAACTCATCATATATGTAACAAGCATCAAAATAATCACGCATTAAATTTACATCTCTAGCGTATTTTCGATCAAGTTGATGTGCTTCTATAGGTATTTTTTTTGAAAGGTTAAGTATTTCTTCTTCCCATTCACGGTGGTGATATCTTTTCATCTTTTCACTAATGTTTTCTTTAAAATATTCCTTTAAATGAACAGCGTCCTCTTTTGTCCAATAGGAAATACCTAACATTGTAGTAACTGCATCTGGTCCAGCATACTTGTAAAAGTTTGTTATAACTCTAGATTTATTCACTTCCGGATGAAGCAAAGGAATCCCACGTGATTCTTTCAATATTGTATAGAAAAACGAATTATTATCTTTTTGTTTGAATATATTTTTAAAAATCGCAACATCTCCATGAATGATGAACGTATCGCCAACTTCGTCCAACACCAATTCCAACGAATGTAAATTGTTGTTCATGGAGTATTTTTTATTATGCACTAATTTGACTTTATACTTCTCCTTAAGCGGAAGAAATAAATCTTTCATATGTCCTGTAACTATTGTAATATCACTTATTTGTGCTTCGTGCAAATATAGAATCAATCGTTCTATCATTGGAACCCTACCAATTGGTAAAAATGCTTTATGCCCTTGTAAAGCCACTTCGCGCATTCTCAAGCCAACTCCCGCCGCTAAGATAATTGCATTCATGTTGTATTTCCCTCTTTCTTCCCAGCCCTTTTCTATTTTAATACAAGATATTTGAAATTACAACAAAACTGTTGAATAGAAACTGAAGACATAATTTGTTTCATATCACTACGAGTATATAAGCAATTAAAACAAAATATATAAATAAATGCTTGATTTTGTTTATATAAAGGAATATAATGCAACATATTGAACAAATCAACATCAATTTAACAACTCTATCGTTCAATTTATGAATCAAATGATACAAAACGCAACATTTCTTATAATCAGGAGGAAACTTATGAAACAACGTGTATTACTAACACCAGGTCCACTTACCACATCTACTAGAGTAAAACAAGCCATGCAAGTAGATGCGGGTACAAGAGACAAAGACTATCAAGATATCGTTCAAAACATCCGTCATTCTCTATTACAGCTAGCTCATGCGAAGGAAGATAACTACAGTTGTGTACTTTTACAAGGTTCTGGAACCTATGGTGTAGAGAGTGTCCTTACAAGTACTATTCGTAATGATCAAAAACTTTTGATTCTTGCGAATGGATCCTATGGACAACGTATGGAACAAATTTGTAAAAAGGCAAACGTACCATATGTATTAAAATCTTTTTCTATGATTGAAGCACTTCCAATAACAGATATAGAAAAAGAAATAGCGCGAGAAGATATCACACATGTCGCTTATATACACTGCGAAACAACGGCAGGAGTACTAAATGATATAAAAGCAATTCAAGCACTCATTCTCAAACATGGCAAAATTAGCATTGTGGATGCTATGAGTAGCTTTGCAAGTGTTGAAATATCCATAGAGGAACTTGGAATTGATTATCTAATCACTAGTTCTAATAAGTGTATGCATGGGGTTCCTGGAATCGTCATCGTATTTGCGAGAAGAGAATTATTAGATACATGTAAAAACATTAGTCATAGTCTTTCTTTGGATTTATATGCGCAGTATTATGATATGGAAACTTCACCCGGATCTTTTCGTTTTACATCTCCAACGCATGTTATCTTAGCCCTACAAGAAGCAATCTTAGAGCTAGAAGAAGCTGGTGGAATTGTGAGTCGTTCAAAACGATATTATCACATTCAAAAAGAAATATATGACGCCATGTCTATGCATGGGTTTGATATATTGGTGGATAGATCCATACAGTCTCCTGTTATTACCACCTACTTAAATCCACAGGGATTTGATTTCGATGATTTTTATGCGTATTTCAAAGAACATGGATTCCTACTATATAGTGGAAAACTTCCTGGCATCGATGCATTTCGTATAGGAAATATTGGTCACATTATGGATGAAGATATCGTACGCTTTAAACAACTATTGGACAATTACAAGGGGTATGCAAAATGAATGTTGAAAAATTTATAAAAAATGTAAAAAATCTTGGAATAGAAGACTTTATTGGTGTTCCAGATTCTACACTCAAGAGTTTTTGTGATTATTTGAATTTACATGTTTCCAATGAGCATCACTTTGTGCCTGTAAATGAGGGTGCTTGTGTAGCACTTGCTGCTGGATTATATTTGGGTGATAAAAAAACAAGTTGCGTTTATATGCAAAATAGTGGAATTGGAAATGCTATTAACCCAATCGCTAGCTTAATAAATGAAAAGGTATATGATATTCCAATGCTATTTATCATCGGCTATCGAGGTGAACCAGGGATCAAAGATGAACCTCAACATAAGTTTCAAGGAGAAATCACAGAACCTTTGATGGAATGTCTAGAAATCCCTCATGCTTGCATTAGCAAAGAAACCACAGAGGAAGAAATGAACGTGATTTTGAAACAAGCGAAATCACAGTTAGACGCAAACAAACAATATGCAATTATAGTGAAAAAGGATACCTTTGATAAAGCAGAAGCTTTTCATTTTGAAAATCCTTATCCATATAACAGAGAACAAGCAATCAAAGATATTCTTACTTTTACAAATGAAGAAGATATTGTTGTTTCTACTACAGGTAAAATATCTCGCGAAGTATATGAACAATGCGATGCATTATTTGGAAATCATGAACGTACATTTTTAACCGTTGGATCCATGGGACATGCAAGTATGATTGCGTTAGGAATCGCAATGAAGAATACAGAACGCAAAGTATATTGTTTAGATGGAGATGGAGCAGCATTGATGCATATGGGCTCTATGGCGTTCCTTGCGAATCAACCATGTACAAACCTTATTCATGTTACATTGAACAATGAAGCACATGAATCTGTGGGAGGCATGCCTACCAATTGTCAACATGTATCTTTTGCGAAGATTGCACAAGCATGTGGATATAGAAGTGCAAGTTCTGTTACAAATTTAGATGAATTAACAAACACACTATCTAAATGTGTAAACGTTGATGGACCTCACTATATTGAAGTACAGGTTGCATTAGGCGCTAGAGATGATTTAGGACGTCCAAAAGAAACTGCAGTTGAGAATAAAATAAACTTTATGAATCATATAACGAAATGGAGAAATTAAAATGAAAAAAGTATATGCATGTATGAGTACCGATATTATTCATGAAGGTCATTTGAATATTATTAAAGAAGCACAGAAATATGGGGCATTAACTGTTGGGATTTTAACAGATGAAGCAATGGTTAAATTCGATCGTTTCCCTACTATATCACAAGAAGAACGAGTTGAACTAATCAAAAGTTTGGATGGAGTAGCTGAAGTGGTCTTACAAGATAGTGTATCTTATACGTCTAATCTGCGTAAGCTTAAACCGGACTATGTTATTCATGGTGATAACTGGAAGGATAACCAACAACACATTATTCGTGAAAATGTAATTAAGACACTGAATGAATGGGGGGGAGAGTTAATTGAAATACCGTACACAAGAAGTGAATCCGTACTTCATACGGATAAAGTCATGCGTGATAAACTATCTATGCCTGAATTCAGAAGAAAACGTCTAAAACAATTATTAAAAATGCGTCCAATCGTGAAGACACTAGAAGTACACAGCGGTATCACTGCATTGATTGCGGAAAAAACAGTTGTTGAACGCGGGGATGAACTTGATCAATATGATGCTATGTGGATTAGTAGTCTTTGTGATTCAACCGCAAAAGGAAAACCCGATATAGAACTTGTGGATATGTCTTCTAGAATGCGCACAATTGATGATGTAATGGACGTTTCTACAAAGCCGATTATATTAGATGGTGATACTGGTGGTTTGATTGAACACTTCGTATACAATGTACGTACTTTAGAAAGAATGGGAGTTTCAGCTGTAATTATTGAAGATAAAACTGGGCTTAAGAAAAACTCTTTATTTGGAAATGATGTAGAGCAAACACAGGATACTATTGAAAACTTCTCTGAAAAAATCAAAGCAGGTAAAAATGTACAATTAAGTGATGACTTTATGATCATTGCACGTATTGAAAGCTTGATTCTTGATAAAGGCATGCAAGATGCATTAGATAGAGCATTTGCTTATGTTGATGCTGGTGCAGATGGCATTATGATTCATTCTCGCAAAAAAGATCCAGCAGAAATCTTTGAATTCTGTGATAAGTTCCGCGCACAAGATAAAGATACTCCTATCGTTGTAGTACCTACTTCTTATAACACCGTTAGTGAAGAGGAACTTGCACAACATGGTGTGAATGTCGTAATCTATGCCAACCAACTTACCAGAAGTGCTTTCCCTGCTATGCAGGATACAGCAGTAAACATCCTTAAAAATCATAGAGCAAAAGAAGTCGATGATACATTGATGTCAATAAAAGATATTATAACATTAATTGATGAATTATAAAAAGAGGAAGGGTTTCGTAATGAAGTCCTTCCTTTTCTATTCTTAAACGTTATAAATTGGATCTATTTGTTTCAATTCATTATAGGTATCAATTTCTATAATTTCATCTTTTTGTACTGGACGCACTAGAACTTGGTAATGATCGATACACTCTCTAAGCGCAACTTCATCCCAATATTTTTCTCTACCTCCTGGCATATGGAAGACTGCATCTATATCTGCAGAAAGCTTTTGAGCATCTTCACTCGTCCAATAAGATATACCGAACATATGATGAACGTTGTTTCCGCCAACCTTCACTTTCGTAATGATTCCTTTTTTCGTTTCAAAACACCAATCATCCGTTACGTCTACTTTCATTCCCATATAGTTTGATGCATATTCATATTTTCTAACTAATTCTGGATTGTATAATACAAGATCAGATTCTAAGACATATGCATTTGCTAGAATATCTTTTGCGACATAGGCACTCGAAATATTATTCGCTTCGTTATAGATTGGATTTTCAAGAAATTTAATCATTGGATATTTCTTTAAAAGCACATCAAACTGTTCTCCTAAGTATCCTCGTACAATCGTAATGTCATTGATTCCTGCCGCAAGAACTGCATCTAACAAAGTTTCAATGATTCGTTTACCATGAACCATAATCAATGGTTTAGGCGTATTTAAAGTGACAGGAACCATTCGACTACCAAAACCAGCTGCCATAAAGACGGCTTTCTTAACACGATGTGGTTCTAACCATTCATATCCTTTTAAAGTTACATCATAATGGCTATTCCCTAATGGACGAATCAATTCCAATTCTGTAAGCTCAGCAATTGTCTTATTGATTATCCCCAAAGATACATCAAGCTTAGTCGCTAGTGTTCTTTGTGAATGTTTTTGATCTTGGTGTCGTTCAATTCTTGTCAAAATTTCAAACTGTGTCAATGTTAAATTCATAGTTAATCTCCTCTTTATTATGCCATTTTATATTAGCTTATTTTTTTAATATATCTCTTAAATACATAAATCAATAATTTCAAAATTCCATTTACAACTAATATTATAACAGAAATAAATGCTGTTGCTTCAATCAAAGATTGAGAATCGAATTGAGGAATCATCAATGCAAGTGGCATATTTCTAAAATTTGCTAAGAATGATACTGCAGATATGGTTACCATAGAGTTTACAAAGAGGTATGAAAACATTTCAATAATAGTCTCTCTTGTACAAGGAATATAAATATCTTTCAACATATGCATTTTACTAATTCCCATACTCATGGATACATCTTCCAAATTTTCGTTGAATTTCTGTAAAGAGTTATAAGCTAATAAATATGGAGAGGCAAAGAAATGAATAGTATTTACCAGAATCAAAATCATTATTGTTCCATATATAAGACTTCCCTTAAAGAAAATAACATAACATAAACCTAATACTACTCCAGGAATTGCTAAAGATACCATAGCAATTAGATGTAGTGTCATCGTTGTGAAGGTTCGTTTAGAACGTGCGGTCATGTATGCCGTGAAATAAATAAAGCATACTCCTACAAGAGCAGTAACTAATGCAATTGCTAAGGAGTTCTTTAGATACATGCCTACACCCAAATGAAATGCATCCGCAATATTTGAAAGAGAAAAGCTCATATCAATTGGGTATTGTTTGACAAAGGATAAAAACACAAACGCAAAGATTGGCAAAGAAACCAGAAATACAATCAATCCGCAAAATGCATAGCAGAAACTATCCCTCTTCTTATTTTTAGCTATAAGATATGGTCTTGTAACTGTACTCGTATTACCTTTGTTATCATTTTTAAAATCTATGATGAATGCAATAAATGCAGGAATCAATAAAATCACACCTATAATTGCACCTTTAGAAAAATCTAAAAGTCCAATTACTTCACGATACATGTATACAGGGAGTGTCATAATTTTACCCCCGACAACAAGTGGCACACCATAATCTGTAAATATCATTGTGAATACCGCAAATATTACAGAGATTAAAGCACCTTTCATATTTGGTAGGGTAATAGACAGAAGTTGTTGTCGTTTACTAAGACCTAACACTTGTGCTGCTTCATATGTGGTGTAATCTTCATACTTAAAGATATCTGTTAACATCAAGAATGCCACAGGAAAGGAATACAGAATAGATCCAATAATAATGCCTGGAAATCCATACAATCCAATATTAACACCTAAAAAATTGGTAATAATTCCGTTGTCTCCAAACAATAACACAAGACCCATCCCATGTGAAATAGAAGGTATCAACATAGGAAGTGTGAAAAGCATGGAAAAAACAGATTTGTAACGTATATTACTGCGATTGATACTCCAAGCAAGCACAAATGCCAGTAATACTGATAGTATAGTTGAAATGCTTGTTGCCAACAAAGAATTTCCTATCATGGGCGAGAATTGAGGTGATGTAATAACTTTTTGAATATCATTCGTATTTATATTTAGCAATAAAGTTATAAGGGGGAATACCACACTTACTAAAAGGAATACTATGATTAATATTTTTATTCCATTGAATGTTCTATTTTTCATAGGAATCCTTTCCAGTACATTTTAATAAGGATTCAAACTTTTGATCAAGATGTGCAATTACAAAATCTTTGATGTACTGATTTGCTGGATGATCATAAATATTCTTAGGAGTGTCTAATTGTTCAATATTACCTTCACTCATTACCATAATACGATCAGATAAATAGAAAGCTTCTTCTTGTTCATGAGTGATAAAAATCATCGTGGAATTAAATTTTCTTTGAATCTCTTTTAACTCTCTTTTCATAATTTCACGATTGGTAACATCTAATGCAGAAATCGGTTCATCTAGTAATATAACCTTTGGGTTTAACGCAAGTGTGCGAGCTATCGCAACACGTTGTTGTTGCCCACCTGATAATTGACTTGGTTTTTTATCTTTATGTTCCATCATTCCAATCTGTTCTAATGTAGAAGTCGCGATTTCCTGACTTCTATTTTTTAATTTCTTATTTAGTTTGAGTGCATATTCTACATTTTCAAAAACAGTCATGTTTGGAAATAGTGCATAGTTTTGGAAAATAATTCCCATATCTCTTTCATTGGGTTTTAATTTTGAAATATCTTTTCCATTCAGTAGAATCTCACCACCACTTTGTAACTCTAATCCAATCAATATACGAAGTAATGTTGTTTTTCCACAACCGCTTGGTCCTAGAACACTTAAAAATTCTCCATCTTTCACATCAAAAGAAATATGCTTTAATACATCTTTACCTTCATAATTTTTATATAGCTGTCGCACGGACAGTTTAATTTCTTGATTTAATATTTCCATAATGCTAACAACCTTTCTTTTTCATTAATATCTTGAATTCCATTCATATCTGCATAGTGAATATTTGTAGGATAATTTTGAATATTATTATGTTGTTTCACTATTACTTGTTCTGGAGAGAAATTCTCTTTATCGTAGATGAAAAAGTCGTTTGCGATGAAATCAAAGATTTCATTCACTTTCTTCGTATTTTTATCTTTGATAATTGCTGTCCCAGTTAGAGAGAATGGAGATCCTTGTGGAGGATAAACAATTTCAAATGGTGATCCATTGTTTATTTCTTCCATTGCTTGAAAGGTTAAGCCTAATCCAATTGCTACCTCTCCTTGGATAAGTAATTTTACTGGCCCTGAGCCTGATTCTGTAAATGATTTTATGTTCTTTTCTAATTTATCGAAGTACGCTAATGCTTTTTTATCACCCATAGAATTTACTAGCGACTTATAAAAGAAGTAGCCTGTACCACTTGTTTTAGGATCTGGCATCGAAATAAGATTTTTGTATTTTTCATCTAATAAATCTTCATATGTTTGAGGTATAGGAAGGTTATTCTTTTTAAGAACTTCTTTATTTATGATAAACGTCCCTGCTTGGCGTTCCCATGTAATATATTTATTATCATGCATTCCCATCTTTAAATCAGGCAAATAATTCTGTTCTTTGTAACCACTTAAATCCTGTAGACTATCCTTAACTTTTTCTAGATAGGATGTTTCTAGACCTACTACGATATCTGCATCAACATCTTCTTTTTCTACTTTGATTTTCGCAGCTGCTTTGGCGGTGGATACATACATCACCAAAATATCCTCATCTGGAAACTTTGCACTTAATTGTTTTTGGAGTTCTTCTGTACGGTATTGTTCCATAGAAGAATAGATAATAATGCTTCCTTGTTCTGATTTTATCACACTACTCAATAGTATCATAGCGAACGTACATAAGATTAAAAATGCTTTTTTCAATTTGATCACAACCTTATCATATATATTTAATGCAATTGTATGGATTTATACAATAAGCATAGTATTAAGCATTAAATATAATAACACATTTCATTACAAAATCATATAAAACGTTCAAAATATGAACGTTTTACAGACAACAAATGCATTATTTAGTTCAAAAAAAGGACCCTTTCCGAGTCCTTGCTATGAATATCATTACCCTTTAGAAAATGTTTTATAAATTTCTATACAGTTTAAATAACTATTTATATCATTAAGTTCATTCAAGTGTCCTTTGAAAAAATCCTCGCTCCAATTCCAAAAAGTATACTTTTCATTTTCGTTTAGCTTTTCAATAATTTCTTTGTCAAAACGATACCCCATGACCTTAGCAGGTATCCCTCCAACTATAGAATATGCTGGAACGTCTTTGTTAACCATTGCTTCGCCAGCAATCACCGCACCATTGCCGACAGTTATCCCTCTCTTCAAAGTAGCGCGTGCCCCAATCCAAACATCAGATCCTATAATTGTTTCAACATCATCATCCATAAGCCCTAAGCGCTCACCAGAGAATTCCACATCTAACAATTTGCTATAATAGGGATTAAAAAGAATTGGGTGTGTTGTTACACTATGAACATTATGATTACCTAGCCCAATGACTACTCCAGGAGCGATTGAACAAAACTTTCCAATTCTAGTATTTGGCTCTATGATTACTTCTAATTGATTTGCATTAAAATAATTAAAATCTCCAATTGTAACATTTCTATCTATGTAACATTTTTCTCCAAAAATACAATACCTTCCAATTTTAAAGTCTTTAGAAATATGTCTAGACTCCAATTTAGATTTTTGTTTTCTTGCAACTCTCTTTTGTACAATGTACTTGATATATGATTTCACTTCCATAATTTCACCATTCCTTTTTTCGAACAAGTTTTTATTAAAAACGCAAAACATATGATTATATTTTGCGTTCTCTTCTATTTAATCTGCTAATTCCACGTCGCTTCTTTCACCTAAATCATTTCTGTCTTTGTAGAAATTGGTATCTATGACTTCTTCATCAACGAAATTGGTTTCTTTATATTTCTTGATTGCCGCAGTAATATCTTCACCCTTAGTTACCATGTCGATAATTTTTTTAGCTTCTTTAACTGATTTTACATTAGGGTCTAATACAAATGAATTAAATCCATTTGCTGCAGAGAATTTCTCAGCATCTTCTCCAGTTACAGCTATGGTAGAAATTGTCCAACTAGGCATATCACTAATTTGCATTTTCACTAACGCATTAATTTCATTTCTTCCCATGTTTGTTTGGAAGGAATCGCTTAATGCATCAATTAAACCAGCGTAACGCACAATAATTGATGGTGATGTAACCTTGTTTATAACACCCGCCAAAACTCTTGACTGATTTTGTATTCGAATTGCATCCGATGATAAAAAGGATTGTCTCTCTCTTGCATAACTTAATGCTTGTTGAGCATTTAATTTCAATTTTCCTACTGCAAAGTGATAATTTCCCTCTCCACCTGTAAATTCGATTGGATTATCTACTTCGATATCACCAATAGCAGTAAGTATATTTGTTACTCCTGAATAATTTACTTTTAAATAATAATTGATTGGAACATCGAAATAATTTTCGACCGATGATACTGTACAATCTACTCCAAAAATTCCAGTATGTGTCAACTTATCACTTTCGTTTGCTTGACAGGATTGCGGAATATAGTAATCTCTTGGAATGTTTGTCATTAAAACTTGGTTTGTTTTAGGATTAACTGTAACAATCATATTTACATCTGAACGCCCACTTGTATCTACAGTACCATAGGTGTCAATACCAGATATGTATACATTGAAAGGTTCTTCTGTTACAGCAACAGATTTTTCGTTTTCTTCCTCTTCCTTCTCATAAGATTTTGTCCATACTACTTTTGTGTTATCTGTAAAATCTGAAACTGCATCGGTAAATAAACTACGCATATTTTCTTCTAAAATAATTGCATCGATTTTTCCATCATACAAATTTTGAACTAATGTTTGAATCGATTTTTCAGACTTTGGCACAATATCTTTACCCGTTTCATATTGCACATCTGCTAATGCTTTTACAATATACTGCTGTGTACCACTTTGAGATCTTCCAAAATCTGATTTTGCCAAATCCTTTAAATCAGATGCCTTGCTATCTTTGTTAACTACAACAGATATGGTAATCATATTTTTATTATTTGCAATCCTATTTAATCCATTATTGGTTTTGAAAATATAGAAATTCACAAAACATAAAATCACGCTTAAAATCAGAATAATTACTCTTCCAAGTAACATAGTGGCTCTTGCCATCCTACGTTTTAACTGTATGTACATTAAACCACTTGCAATCAATAACAAGATTATAATCAATGGAATTAAATATTTTATTGGTAATATGTCAAATATTAATATTTGTACGATTAATAATATAGATAGAAGTAAATATAGAAAACTAAATCCGATACTATAGTAACGTGACCTTTGTTTTTTCTTCCTTATCTTCTCATTTTTCATTCTGTCAGATGTATATTTCATTCCCATTATTCTCACATGACTATCTTTTAAAACAGCCATTCTCCTTCCATATAAAACAAACATATTGCTATATACTATAACAGTATATACGTTTAGAATACAAATTACAATAGAGCTGTGCCTCCGATTTTATTACAATTTAGACAGTAATTATGCTCTTTTTACAATTCCTAAAACGCGTATCCAAATCTTTTTCATCTCAGTACGATAAAAAACAAAACTCATCATTGAGAACAATACTATAGATAAGCAAAAGATAAACACACCATAAACAAACCACATAAAATAACCTGAGACATCAATCGGTATACATTGTGAAATCAAAATTACGATAATTGAAGTGAAAACACATAATAGTAGTCTCTTACAAGATGGAATGATTGATCTTTTTAAAATTCTACGATTTGAATAAAAAACAATATCTGCTGAACGATATAAGAATGCCAATATTGTTCCAATAATTACACCATTCATCCCCCATATTAGAACCAAAACTATTTCTGTAATAAAACATATTAACATTTCAATTATAGCCCGATTCTTTGTTTCATCATAGTGTCCTATTGCATTAATCAAAGTGGCTCCAGGTGTACGAATGCAATTTAACACTCCCATAACGCATAGCAAAGCCCCTGTCAGTGGACGTATATAATTTGCGTCATCAAATCCAGCGGTGTAGATGGATATAAAAGGTATTATCATCACAAAGGCAGCACTATAAATAGAAAATATCAGAAAATAATATACAAACTCATACATATCATATGTAGAAGTTAATTTCTCTCTACTTTCATTAGCTATGATGTCACCAAATGTAGCAAGTAATGCGGAAGATAACGTTGAAAGTAAAGTATTAATCCCAGTAAAAATAAGTGCGTACACAGAGTAAACACTAGCTTCTGCATAACCTACGAATTTAGAAATTACAACTGTTTGACTTCCAAAAACAATAATTCCCGCAAGCTGATGAATGGTTGCAGCTTTCCTACGTGATGTAGCGCTTCTATCCAAAGGTACGTTTTTATCTAAAAATCTATAATTCTTTTTTACATAAACGTATAATATAAATAAACGTAAAATATATGCACATGAGGCAATCAACTGTACAACCAATACATTTGCACCCAACTTCATCATAATTACTGTTGCAATTAGCATAGCAATTGCACCGATAATCTGAGCAATATTAACTATATAAATTTTTTGATCAGCTTGTAGTAACGTACGGCATTTACCAATAACGAAGAATTCAGAAGCACCTGCAACACATAAAACAAGCACCATGCAGCCTACAAACACTTTATCAATACCACCCCCTGAAAAGAATGGATATATAAATGCTACTAGTACAGATATAACAGAAAATATGATACCCGCTTGCCAAAAAGATTTTGCACTTGCATTAAAAATAGCACTCACTTTTTGATCATCTTTTTGAGATAAAGGTTTATAGAGAGACACTACCGTAGATTCTGCAATACCTGCACCTATCAATTGAACGTAAGAAATGATTTGTTTTATAGTTTGGATAAGTCCATTAACCTTTGATCCAAATGTACTAATAATCAATGGTGGAATTATCAAATTCACCACAGTATTTACCACTTGATAACCTGTGTTAAAGATAACATTTAAAGCTGCTAACTTTGATCTAGAACGTTTGTTTTCTTTCATTACTTCACCTTCTCATCATATATAGCAGTTTACGTAAAATATTGGATACATATAAAATAAACACACTACATTCTAATTCTTTTGCAACCTCTTTAAAAGAACATTGATCCTTTCTAATTCCATAATAATATGAATAAAATCCTAACAACCTTTTTAGTGAAATGTCCGTTTTTGCTATTTCTCTAATAAAAAGAGCATATCCTTTAGGACTATGTTTAACAAGGCGATCTTTTTGATCAGTAAGTCCATTTTCTAAGTACTCACAGACATATAGAGATTCTTTATGCCATCTTAACTTTAACCCAGCACTTGCAATACGATTCCAAACAACTGCTTCCGTCATAAATGTTTCTTTTTCAATAACGGGAAAAGGAAATTGCCTCAAAACATCAGTGTAAAAGACTTCGAATTTATCTCCGTCAATATGTAATTTATCTCGCTCTGTGCTCAATGCATCAACATAATCTTTATCATAAAATGTTCCAACGACATTTGAGTTTTCAAAGGCTTTTTGTGCAGCTACACCTGCAAAATTATTTATATTTTCGATTTCTTTAAACCATTTGATAATTGTCTCTACTGCTTTAGGGACAAGATAATCATCTGAATCTACAATAGCAAATACTTTACCTTTCGCTTCTTTCACACCATAGTTTATCGCAGTATGCTTTCCACCATTTTCTTTTTTAAAAAAAAGTATAGGAAATTCATCCGATTGTAATTCTTTTATAAATGATTCAGTTTCATCAATTGACCCATCATCAACAATCACCCACTCGAAATCTTTAGAAGTTTGTCTACAAAGAGAATTAAATAACACAGATAATTTATCTTTACGATTATATGTAGGCGTAAAAATAGTTACATATTTATTTTCTGGCATACCCTAATCTCCTTTTCTTTACATACGTAATCGCGAAGTAGGTGATTAGTATCAATACTATCGCAATCCAAAATTGAAATGTTATAATATAATTTAGCATTTCCATGGCAGCGCTTCGTGGAATCATAAAAATATTAAGTAGGGTTACAAGCGTACTAATCCTAATAAACCAATTTTTCTTTAAAAACACTGGAATATATCTCAATCCCATACCCAATATAAGTGTATAAAGTACCATTCCTATCATTCCAAAATCTATGTAGGTTTCAATAATAAAGGAGGATCCTCTACCATGACCAAATAAATAATTTTTATTTAACACCAAGTAAGATAAATGATGAGCCATGCTATTGCTTTTTGTAGCCATAGCAACACTATTACCTGACCCTAAATCTTCTGCATTAAATAAAATTTGTGATGCAGTTCCATATTTAATATAATCTACAAACCCACCAAATGTATAACTAATAACCGCTTCGCTGGAACGCAACTCATCTTTGTATTCATATCCTTCTGCAACTGTATCAAAAGATGTTCCTTGCAAGTAAAAGAAATCAACAATGACATTACCATCATTTTTCTTAATACTATCTCCTTCACGTATGTAGCTATACAATCCTAACCCTACAATTGTTAGAGGTAATAAAATAACAATTAAGATTTTCTCAAGCTTCCCTAACCAAACATCTTTACCTACAGCCATATAATCCCTTAAGCAATAATACATAAAGACAAACATCACTTTTACCATCATTGCACTACGTGCTCCGGAGATGAAGCCAGGCATACCACTAATAATATAAAATGCTAAAGGTATAAATGCTTTCCTTTTCGTAGGAAAACAGACAAGGAAACCACATAAGAAATAAGGCATCATTGTAGCAAAAATCCTTATAACAAATGGTGTCGTGTCTACATACTCACTATAAATTTCAGTATAGCCATGCTTCATAGCATAAAGCAATTTTGGTAGTTCTTGATACATCGTAGCAATAAATCCAACTGCAAAAAGGAATAGGCAAATATTCTGCATAATTTTACGGTCTATATGATAGTGTTTTTTTTCTTTCTTTTGCGCCTTGTTCCTTTTGAACACTTTCTTTATGCCACTAACAATCTCGTGTGCGTGACAATATCCTATGTTTAAACATAACAGTACAAGAAATAATGATAATAAAGACATCCATATAGAATAATCTTTGAAATACCACCATTCATTCCCACGAACCATGCTAATTAATGGCCTAGAAATTAAAAATAGAAAAATAGAAAAGTTCATCAAAAAGAATATGCATCGCTCTTTGATATTAGCGAAGAAATACCAAATATTATAAATCAAAAACAGTATAATAGATAATAAAGATATATTATAATTGTCCATCACAAATCCACAAGCAAACACTAGCGACATGATAGATATACATATACATTTCCAAGTAAAGGAATTATGAATAATCATTGCCTCGCGAAAAAAATCATTTATTTTTGAAAATATCTTATGTTTTCGCATATTCAAAACCTCCTTTTTCATAAAGCTTCTATCAACGTAATCCACTTCTTAAAAACAACTTCTTTACTAAATTGTCCAATATTATCTAGAGAATGACTTGCATAACCTTGTCTAACTTTAGGTTGCTCTATCAAGTGTAAAACTGCTTTTGCCATACCTTCAACATCACCCTCATCAATGAGTTCTCCATTTACTTGATCAAGAATGATTTCACGAGGTCCAGTTTGACAATCAAAGCTAATAAGAGGTAGTCTTGCAGATTGTGCTTCTAACATAACCATTGGGATTCCCTCATAACGAGAACACAAAACAAAGAACGAATATTCACAATATAATTCACTAATATTAGATACATTACCTTTTAAAAATACATTATTCTCTAAATCAAACTCTTTAATTTTACTTTCAAGATGTTCTCTATCACACCCATCTCCATATATATCCCAAGTCCAATCGTCATGTTTCCTTAAAACAATTTTAGCAACTTCTAGCATAGTATCATAACCCTTTAATGGCACAAGTCTACCTACTGAAATTATTTTCTTAGAATTCACATCATATTCACTTTCTTCAAGTTTGTTTTCGAACCAATTTGGAATAACAGATATAGCATTTCCATCTAGTTTAAATGTTCTAATATAATTCTCTTTATCTCTTTGAGTTAATGTTACTATGTGACTTGCATGACGCGCACCAAGACGTTGACGATAAAAATGTTTTTTCCCATATGTTTGATTAGATAAGTTTGAATGCTCCACATACACCACTTTTGCACTCGTATGTTTAGCGGCTTGTAAAGCTACACTATTTACACCTGCAGTAACACTAAATAAGATATCTATTTGTTTCTCAAGTATAATTTTGCGGACTCCCTTCGCCAGTGAAAACAGGTTGAATGGTATACTTTTGACTTCTTTACTTAGATAATTCAATTCAAAACCATCACTTTCCAAATCATTTTCTTGAAATAAGCTTATGATTTGTACATTATACTCTTTACTTAATTCTCTAGCAAGTTGTCGTGTAATTACTTCTGCACCTCCAGTTAAGGAAATGTCGTAAACCAAAAAGGCAAGGTTTTTACGTTTATTCATGTCCATCATCCAATCCGCGAATCGCTTTATATGTTCTTTCACAATTACTTGTGTCATGTACTGTAAAGAAAGAATCAATTCTTTGCTTATAAATGTCTTCAAGTTTCATATCGTTATTACATTTTCCCTCTAAAACATCTAGAAGATTTGTCAAATCAAAAGATACCTCTCCAAATCCGTCATTTACATAACTAAAATATCCTTCTGCATATTGCCCCTTTCGGAAATCTTCAACATCAAATTGATAATATTGAATAGGCTTGTACATATAAGAGAAATCCATAAACACACTTGAATAATCAGTTATCAATAATGCAGATTCTTTTAGAAGTGTTTGGACATCATACTTTGTCCAATCCCCAAGGACGATCCTTTCTGATTTAGGTTTAAAACTATTCAAATATTGTTGCATATTTCTATGAGGATAAAAAACAAGTTCAAGATTATTGGCATCTAAGATATTCTTTAAACGTTCACTTTCTAAAAATTCATTCCAATATTTATAATATTTAGAATGCAAAAAATCCCCATCATATTCTAATTCTTTACGAGCTACTGTATTGGAGTTTAGCCATTCTCTCCAACTTGGCATAACAAGTATTTGACCTTTTTTTGTCTTTCGATCATAAAGAGCATCAAAACGACAAAAGCCCAGCAGGGCAACATGGTCATCTGGATAATGGAAGTCTCTTTTAATAGCCTCAAATTCTGGTTTTGCGCCACATACAAATAAACGCATTTTTGTATTTTCATAAAAAAGCCATGTAGCCTTAGAAATTGTTATTCCATGTTGCAAGAAAATACGCGTATTTTTTAATACACCATACACTTCTAAGAGATAACATGCTGCTGCATTTGGTTTCCCATCCTTTTGAGAACTGATATTGTATTTAGCAGATAAATAGTAAATCCAATGTTGGAACGTTCCAAAAGAAATCACACGTCCCATGTTTTTTATCCGTTCATAATCAACACTATGTTTGTTTATTGCGTACACAGCATTTATTTCTGGGTGTTGCTCACAAAGATATCGATAGAACCAATACCCATTATCTCGAGCTTCTTTTTCACTTTCACAAATTAGCCAAATTTCTTTATCAAAATGTTTTTTAACAATCGAGCATGGAAGAGCTACTAAGAACAGAAAAAGTGAAAAAACATCCTTGATTTTTACCAATCTTAGTTTATTAATAAATCTCTCCATGTTAAATCCTCCATTTCTAATTATTTTTCTTTATATAATTAAGAATTCCTCTTATAGATCCTCTCCCATAACTAACATGAAAGATAGGAAAGATGAAAAGTTTCAAACAACCACAAGCAATTAATTGCTTTTTATCCTTAACAAAAATGAAACTTGATAAAAAATCTAGGATAAGATAGAACGATAATACCATAATAAATGGAATTCTAACAATTTTTATAAAAAAACATGCAACCATTCCTACAATCAAATATAGAACGAAAAACAATGGTATTAGATATCGTATGCGCATATTCTCGTGATAACGTAAAATCGTTTGTATGATTTCATTCCCATTTGCGTTTCCCATCTTAACCAAACTCTTAATTGTATCTCTAGGATGATAAATTGTCTGTATATCATTAAATAAATAAATTTTTCCACCATGTTTTAGAATTCTTGAATTTAATTCGTTATCTTCACTACGTGTCAAACTTTCATTAAAATATCCTAGCTCATCGAATGTTTTCTTCCACAAGCAACCAAAAGGTACTGTATCTACATAACCGCTTGGACTTCCAATACGAAAACTAGAATTGCCCACTCCAAAGGGTGAAGAAAGGACTCCTGCAATTGCATTCCCCAAAATTCCTTGACTCCTAGTATCAATCAAGCAACCAACATTCATTGCCCCTGTTTCTTTTAAATATTTTACATTCAAAGAAATATAATTATAGGGTATTTCAGTATGACCATCAAGACGAACGATAATATCTCCATTGCTTTCTTTTATTCCGATGTTCATTGACTTAGACACATTCTTCTCTGTATTAAATAACAAACGATATTCAATATTTGTAGAAAGCATTGTCTGTCTTATAATCTCTACTGTCGCATCCTCGGAATAACCATCTACAAATATAACTTCCATTTTTTCATGATCATAATCTTGCATATGTAAAGAATGAATGAGGTTTTTTATATACTTCGATTCATTATATATAGGTATTACTATTGAAACATTTTCCATAACCGCTCCTATTCTTAATGAGAGACACCAATAACAGTTTTAAAGCAGACTTGAAAATCTGACAAGAGTCCTACATGCTCTAGAGATTGAAGATTATATTCCATTTTCTTAGGTAGTACTTTCGTCATGTATATACTATCGATAGACTCACCGCTGTCTTTAAATTTTGCAAGTATTGCATCTTCATCTTTAAAATACAAGCTCGCTAATGATGTTATTCCTGCTGGCAATAATAATGTCGCCTTCATCTCGTTTGTATATTGATCTACATATTTTCTAACTTCAGGTCTAGTTCCGACAAATGTCATATCACCTAACAAAACATTGATTAATTGTGGTAATTCATCAAGACGACATTTTCGTATTTTCTTTCCTACTTTTGTTATTCTTGCATCATGTTCAGTTGTTACCAAAGCGCCAATTTTATCAGCGTCATTTACCATTGTTCTAAATTTATAAATTTTGAATATCTTTCCATATTGTGTAACACGTTCTTGTCTGTAAAACGCTGTTCCTTTTGAATCCAACCGTATCCAACATATTAAAATAAGGAATATTGGCGATAAAATTATCAACATACATAAAGAACATACAAAATCAAAAACACGTTTTATGATTAATGAGCATTGCTTTTTCCTTAATACTTCATAGTATATTCTTACTTCATCACATTTCAATTCTTCAGGAAGGGAATTCCATTTTTTGATTAGCATACATACTCCTTTACTATGCTAGTAAATTTTTGGATAATATATTCAACTTCTTCGTTGCTCAACCGAGAGTAAAGTGGCAGTGTAATTTCATTTGCAAATTGTGAATATGCATTCGGATAATCATCAATACAAAATCCTAATTCCTTATATGCCGTTAGTAATGGCAATGGTTTATAGTGAACATTAGCAGACACGCCAGCTTCTGCTAGCTTAATGATGATTTCATTACGTTGTTCTAATGTTATATTCGGGATTCTAACAAAATACAAATGCCCAGATGAACGATGACGAGAATCTCTGTGATTCAACACATCAACATGCAATGATTGAAAACCTTTGTTATATTTTTCGATAATTGTATGACGACGTTCTATCATTTCAGGATAACGTTTTAATTGTGCTAACCCTATTCCAGCTAATACATCTGTCATATTGCATTTATACGCTGGAGAGATAATATCGTATTCCCATGCACCAAGTTTATTTTTTGATAAAGCATCCTTTGTTTGTCCATGTAAAGATAATAATTGGAATTGTTTATAAATCCATTCGTCTTCTACTCCATCTATTGCCTTCCAAGTAATTGCTCCACCTTCAGCAGTAGTTAAATTTTTTACCGCATGAAATGAAAAACTTGTGAAATCCGCAAAATTACCGGCCTTTTTCCCATTTTTTTCTGCGCCAAAACTATGAGCACTATCTGCTAAAACGATAATTCTATCAAATTTCTTTTGTAATTTAGAAACTGGTGTATAGAGATGTTTCTTTTCATTCAATATTGAATCAATTTTTTCATAATCGCAAATGATACCTGCTATATCTACTGGAATAATGGCCTTTGTTCGCTCGGTAATAGCATCTGCCAATGCCTCATAATCCATTTCAAAAGAATCCTTTGCACAATCAACCATAATGGGAGTTGCGCCAACATGGCAAATAACACTACAAGAAGCTGTATATGTATATGCAGGTACGATAACTTCATCACCTGGACCAATTTCTAGCAAACGAAGAGTTAACTCCATTGCTGCCGTTGCAGAATTCAATGCAACCATTCTATTTGTATTTGAGTATGCGGCTATTTCTTTTTCAAATAACTTTGTCTTTGGTCCTGTTGTAATCCATCCTGAACGTAAAGCATCGCACACTTCTTGGATTTCTTCTTCACTTATATCTGGTGGAGAGAACGGTATATTCATTTTTTCCATAATTTATACTCCTTTATCATCATAAACTTCCATCCCATAAGTATATAGGATTATTCTAGATACCTCAGAGATAGGGTCATGCATTTTCTATGTTTGTACGAAATTTAAACTAGCGTAATTACTGAATTATGCAGTGTAGTTCTACTACTCCCTTTCATACTGTTATATTTTACCACACAGTACTATAAATTAAAACAAGAAACATCCTACGAAATCTTCATCTATTTTTAATGATTTTTAGTTTTCGCCATGTACTCTTTATGTTATAATATGCACATGAAATTGAAAAATACAGAGAAAACAACAAATCGTCAAAAGATTCTTTTTTTATCATTAGCAACTATTTTATTGATTGTTGCTATTTTAGGCATCGAGAAAATACGTCCAATCCCACAGTATACAATTTATCGATTACAATCAAATGGTCAAAAGGAGAAAGTCAAAGATATAAAATCTTTGAACGTTGCAAAAAAGGAAATGTATAAATATGCAGACCCTGATAAGCAAATAAATGCAGTCATTGAAAATGATCAAGGTGAACGTGTCTCCATAGCTTATGGTATCGCAACCTTCAGTAAAAGTGAAAAAACAAATATCAAATATTATGATGAGCACTTAGATAAAATGCAAACACTCGATACTCAAAACAGCAACGATGCCCTCTACCAAGACACACGAAGTGTCAATGGAAAATTACAAGTACAGTTTCAACTATCTACTTCTGTAGGTCTTATCGAATTAAAAGATGTGGAATTACTAAATATTTTCAATGAAAAAGAAGTATCGTCTTTTACAAAATATATCGTAAAGGATGGAAATTTATATCACAGAGTAGTGAATGATATCCATAAAATAAATTCTGCTGAAGAAATATTTTTAGGCAAAGCACCAACAAAATTTAAAAATGATGTGTATTATAGTTGGGATGGAGCTTACTTTTATACAGATTTTGAAAGTCTTATTAAAGATAAGGTACAGCTTAAAAAAAGCAAAAAGAAATTTGTCAGTTATACTCTCCCATATATTTATCAAGACATTCAACAAGATACAAATTATTCTATTGATGAGCTTAATGAATATATTTCTTTAAACTTAGACAAGGATAGTAAATTACAAAATAGCGCAGACTTATTCTTTCAAGCCCAAGATAAGTTCCATATAAATGCAATTACATTATTCTCTATTGCATGCTTTGAAAGTGATTACGGTATGAACGAATATACACAAAAGAATAATGCATTATATACAACTCAAAGCAAAGAGAAATTCAATTCAATTTCTGAAAGTATTAACAAATTCGCAAAGGAAATATTAAATGATAAGTATTTGAACAAAACTAGCCCTCTATACAATGGCGATTTCTTAGGTACAAAAGCAGAAGGAATTCAATATGCATACTCAAATGATGTATATTGGGGGGAAAAGATAACTTCTATCTATGCGTCCCTTGACCAATCTCTTGGATTAAAAGATAAGAGTTTGAAAAAATCTTCATTAAAAGAATAAATATAAAATTGACTTACCAAGTAAAAGCACATCCTATCTTAAAAATGGGATGTGCTTTTTTTCACATACTCAATCTTTTATTACCTCTAAAACAACACTTTTGATTAAATCATGATGTTCATAATCACTAATAACATCGTTTAGTTTTTTCAATTTACCATCAATTTCATCTTTCGATATTGGCATTACTTGATTTTTAAAGATAAGATTGTTCTTCGTACGAATTGTCGTTTCACCATCGAGACGAAGTTCTTCATACATTTTTTCACCTGGTCTTAATCCAATTTCAACGATATCTATATCCTCATAAGGCTTATATCCAGAAAGTCTTATCATCTTCTCTGCTAAATCGATTATCCTTACTGGCTCTCCCATATCAAGAACAAAAATTTCGCCTTTATCCGCATAATATCCAGCTTGCAACACTAACTGCGCTGCTTCAGGTATCGTCATGAAGTATCTAGTAATATTCTTATTTGTAATTGTCAAAGGACCGCCTTCTTCAATTTGTTGTTTAAAGATTGGAATTACCGAACCATTAGAACCTAATACATTCCCAAAACGTACAGCAGCCATTTTTGTAACTCCATTATCACCATAGGATTGTAGAATCATTTCTGTCATACGTTTTGTTGCTCCCATCACATTCGTTGGATTTACTGCTTTATCCGTACTTATCATGATAAAGTGCGAAACTTCATTTTCGATACAAGCTGTGATTACGTTCTTTGTACCAAAAACATTGTTTTTTATTGCTTCCATTGGCCTTGTTTCCATCAACGGTACATGTTTATGTGCCGCAGCATGATATACAACGGAAGGTTTGTACTTTTGTAAAACATCACTTATCGCAGATTTTTCACGAATTGATGTAATAATAGAATATATTTCAATATTTTTATTAATAGTACCACTCATTCTATGTCGATTGAATTCTTGTTCTAACATATATAAAGAGTTTTCATTAATATCTATCATAATTAATTTAGACGGTTTAAACTTCACGATTTGACGACATAGTTCAGATCCAATACTTCCTCCTGCTCCTGTTACCGCCACTACATTCCCAGTTAGATAAGATTTGATTTCACTTTGATCCAAATGAATTTCACCACGTCCTAGTAAATCTTCTATGCTTAAATCTTTTACAGGTATTTTCGCATTACTTGAATCGCCCTCCTCAAGCAACGAATCCCCTAACTTCATAATCTTCGTGTCCAACTTTAAAGATTGACAAATATCGTATATTCTACGAATACTCTCTTTACTTGCACTCGGTATTGCAATATAAGCTCTTTCTACACCATATTTTTGAACAATACTCGGAAGGTCATATGTATCTCCAAGTACTTTATAACCAGCTAGCACTTTATCTACCTTTTTATCATCAACAAAACCAACAATTTCGACATTGAACCTTTTGTTTTGTTGAAGCTCCTTAAGTAAGATGTATCCCCCGTCTCCTGCACCAATGATAACTGACTTTCTCTTGATTTCATAAGATTTTTCAGAATAGCTTCTATACAAACGATAGCTAAGTCTTAAAATAAACATAATCAAAGCCGACAATAGGCCTCCGATTACTGTAACTCCTAAATAGAAACGATCAAAATTAGAGGCTAGTACACATATCAGTAATACAATTGTAGAGCTAATCGCAGAGAATCCAATTCTTAAAGACTCCGTAGCTCCCATATATTTCCACAAACTCTTATGTATTTTGAAAGCAAGAAAACTTATTGTATATACAGCAAGAACAACAACAATCGACCAAAAAGCTTTTGAGTAATTAAAATCATCCAAATTAGGAATTGCAAAATCAATTTTAACCCAATACGCTAAAAGGAACGAAAAAATAACAATTGTAAGATCTATTACGCAAAGAAGTGTTTCTCTGTGTTTTTTATAAATAGGATTTGAATATAATATATCAATCATTAGGACCAACCTCTCATTCCTAATTATTTTACCACATTTATATGATATATTTTACTAAATTTCTTAATATATCTTATGAATACTATCACTGCTTTAAAAAAGAGATATCTTACGATATCCCCCTTTTGTTATTGTGCCACATCAGCATCACTTAATACTTCTCCATTTATAACTTTATTAATTAATGACGTTGCAGTTTGAACAGTTGCTTGATCTGGCTCCATTACATAAGAATTGAATCCATTTGCTGGAGACCAATTTGTTTCACCGATACCATTTAAACTAAACTGTTTAATATTCCATCCGCTCATATCACTTAACTGCATCTTTATTAGAGAGTTCATTTCTCCTTGGCTCATATTTGTCTGGAATGTCCCACCAACAGCATCCATAATGCTTGCATATCCAGTAATGATGGCTGGAGATGTAGCTTTCTCAATAATTGCAGAAAGTACAAGCATTTGATTCTTACCACGATCGCGGTCTCCTCCTGGTAATGAATAACGTTCACGTACAAAACCTAATGCTTTATTTCCATCAAGGTAGTTTTCTCCAACTACGATATTGTAGTTACCGTGTAATGATGTAAATGCATTTGGAGAATTAACTGTTACACCACCTAAAGCATCAACAATTTCAACCAGGCTTGAAAAATTTACTCGAGCATAGTAATTGATATCGATATTCATAAATTGTTCGGTAGTATCAATAGTACACGAAACGCCATAAATACCTGTATGTGTTAATTTGTCTTTTTGATTCCCTTGACATGTTTGAGGCACATAGTAATCACGTGGAATACTTGTTAATAAAACTTGTCTAGTTTTTGGATTCACTGTTGCAATCATGTTTACATCCGATCTAGATACAGTTGCAATCGTGCCATATGTATCGATTCCAGTAATATAAACACTAAAAGATTCTTTCGTAACATTTACATTTTTACTTAAATCTTTTGCTTCTTTTGTATATGTGTATTGTTTAATCACACGAGTTTCAGATTCAAAGTTAGGATGTTTATCCTCAAATGATCCGCGATTACTCTCATTCACAAGTATAGCGTCTACCTCATTGTTATACAAAGCATCACCAAATTTATCGAAAGAAGCAAAGTTAACCTGTTCCATATTTGCCTCTTTGTTTACATCTGTTAACGCTTCACTTTGAACTTCCATATCGCCTATTGTGATGGTGCCTAACTTTTTATCTGTAAGATCTTTCATACTCTCATAAGAACTATCTTTCATAACAACAACGGAAACAACAGAAGTATCTGTATCTGCTCCTGTCATTTTCGCAAATGCAGAACTTGTCTTAAACATATACCAATTTCCAACACCCAATAAAACACTTAATAAAACAATCAATATTTTCCCCAAAATCTTATTTACCTTGTTCATGTGCTTTCCTAACTGTAGATAAGCAAGTCCAGCTGCGATCAATACCAGAACTATTGCCAAAGGAATCGCATATTTCATAGGAACTATATTTAACAAAAATATTTGGAATAAAAATAAAACTGTTAACACTACATAAATAATTGCAAAATAAAATCCAACATTCTTTGTTAAGCTTTTCTTTTTCACACTCTTCTTATTCTTCTGAGTCATATATCCTCCATCCCAGATAAATCAAATAAATTTACCCATTCACACTAACCATGTATTTAACCATTAATATTATAGCCTTTTCTCCCAGTAAATACCACAAAATTTCCTTACAATTTCGTTAGCATTCAATCAAATGTTACTTTAAAACGTCAACTTTTCCAATTGTCTCCTTTGTTCATCAATAGAAGTATGTACATATTTATTCAATGTAATATTCACGGATGAATGACCTAACACCTCACTTAAACTTTTAACATCCACATTACACTGCACACAACGACTTGCAAATGTATGACGCAAAGTATGATATTTTACATTTGTTATATCTAAATCTAATAATGTTTTTTTAAAATGCATTTGGAGTAGTCTAGGTTCCAATACTTTCTGTGTCCCCGTTGCGATATAGACATCATCTTCTGTTTTTAATCTGAATAGGATACTCTCCAAACATCCTTGAAAAGGTACTCGCCTTATTGAATTCTTTGTTTTTGCAGTTTGTATCACCAATCTAGTTTCCGCCCCATAACTTATTCTTTGTACTGTTCGTTCAATAGAAATAATACCTCGATCAAAATCTATATCACTCCACATAAGCGCACATACTTCCCCTAACCTTGTTCCTGTGTAAATCGAAATTAATAACGCAATATCCCTTGGTAAACACCGCATAGATATAAAATGAATAATTTTCTGCATATCCCTCTGCTTTATAATCTCAATTTTACTGTTTTGTACCTTTGGTAAAGGAATCATATTCACTGGTATATCTGTCAAGTGTAATTGAAACGCATATTTAATTATACCCTTTAATACAATTGTGATATCCATAATAGATTTTGATGATAACTCCGTTTCTACTTCCATTCTTTTTATAAAATCCATTATCACTTCTAAATCAAGTTCCTCAATTTGAATATTGCCTATAACAGGCAATATTTTTTTGTGGACAATGCGTGAATAAATTGCAAATGTTGACTCTTTAACCCCTATAGATTTATAAGCGAGCCAAAGCTCGCATACATCTCCAAAACGCTTATATTTATAACTCATAATTTCACCTCCTGCTTATAGTATCACTTTCGTAAAGTATATTCATTTAAGAAAGGTGTAGAGAATGAAAAAACTATGTATATCGATATGTTATTTAATTTATCATTCATCATTAAAATTTTTACCAGCTTACAATGCTCCAATAGTCGGATACGTGTCCAATATATTGAAAAATATTGTTGTAAAATGCTTTGTAAAAACAAAGCATGGAGAAAAAATCAACATTGGGAGAAGTGTTGATATTTCTACTGATGTTTCTGTGGGTAGTAACGTTGGTTTTGGAGACTATAGCAGGATTGGCAAAGGAGTAATAATGCACAGCAATATAATGATGGGTCCCGAATGTTTAATATACACAACTAATCACAAACATAGCGACATTTGTAAACCAATGATTCATCAAGGAAACGGGAAGTTGAAACCCGTCATTATTCAAGACGATGTTTGGATAGGAGCGCGTTGCATAATCCTACCTGGTGTTGTAATTGAAACAGGATCAATTATAGCGGCAGGATCAGTAGTAACTAAAAATGTAAATGCATTCACAGTAGTAGGAGGAAATCCCGCGAGATTATTAAAGAAAAGAGGAAGAGATTATGAATAAAGTGATGATAGTATTTGGAACTAGACCTGAGGCAATAAAAATGTGCCCATTGATAAGAGAATTTAAAAAACACGATAAAGTTAACACAACTGTGTGTGTTACAGGACAACATAAAGAAATGTTAAAACAAGTTTTGAAAGCATTTGATATTGAACCTAACTATGATTTGGCCATTATGAAAGATAATCAAACATTATTTGATGTAACATCAAATATCTTGAATGGAATCCGCGATGTTTTAATAAAAGAAAAACCAGATATTGTATTAGTGCATGGCGATACATCAACTACATTTGTAACTGCATTAGCCTGTTATTATTTACAAATTCCGGTAGGACATGTCGAAGCAGGACTGCGCACTCATGACATATACTCACCATTTCCTGAAGAATTTAACCGTCAAGCTGTAAGTTTGATTAGTTCTTTAAATTTTGCACCAACTGAAAGAAGTAAAGATAATTTGGTTCGAGAAGGAAAAAAGAATATCTACGTGACTGGAAACACAGCAATCGATGCTTTAAATACAACAATAACCGAAAAATATCAACACCCCATCTTAGATTGGGTAGGGAATTCAAAATTAATTTTAATAACTGCTCATCGTCGTGAAAATTTAGGCGAACCTATGCATCACATGTTTCGAGCAATACGAAGAATAATTGATGAGCATCCTGATGTAAAAGCAATTTATCCTATTCATATGAATCCAACAGTTAGAAATGCAGCTAATGAAGAATTTGCAGGTTGTAATAATATGAAAATTATCGAACCGTTAGATGTGCTTGATTTTCATAACTTTATGAAACGAAGCTATTTAATACTTACAGATAGTGGTGGTATCCAAGAAGAAGCTCCATCTTTAGGTATTCCTGTCTTAGTAATGAGAGATACAACCGAGCGTCCCGAGGGTATAGACGCTGGAACTTTAAAACTTGTAGGAACGGATGAAGAAAACATATATAAAAACTTCAAAGAACTTCTAGATTCGAAAACTGCTTATTTCAAAATGGCCAATGCCTCTAATCCTTATGGAGATGGCCATGCTTGCGAAAAAATTGTAGAAATCGTTTTGAATATATGGAGAAAATAAGTATGAAAAGAATTCAAATCAAAGGTGTCAACATAGATGATTTAAATGTAAATGAAACCGTTAAATTAGTAGAAGAATACATCATACAAAAAAAGCCATTACATCTTATGGGGGTGAACGCAGATAAAATCAACCAATGTTTACAAAATAAACAATTAATGGATATCGTTAATAATTGTGAAATTATTAACGCTGATGGTGCTTCTGTTGTATTAGCTAGTAGATTTCTCGGAAAAGGAATTCAGGAAAGAGTTGCTGGTATCGATTTGATGTTGAAACTGATTGGTACAGCGTCAATAAAAAAATATTCAATATACCTTTTAGGCGCAAAACAAGAAGTTGTGGAAGAAACCGCTAATGAGCTAAAATCTAGATTTGAAGATTTAAACATCGTTGGAATAAGAAATGGATACTTTGACGATTCTCAATGGAATGAAGTTTTAATCGAAATAGAAAAGAAGAAGCCTGATATAGTTTTTGTGGGAATTACTTCGCCAAAAAAGGAATATCTTATAGACTATTTCCAAAAAAATGGTAGCAATTCAATATATATGGGGGTTGGTGGAAGTTTTGATGTAATCTCTGGAAATATTAAAAGAGCACCTGTATGGTTACAAAAAGCTAATCTAGAATGGTTTTATAGAATGTGCCAAGAACCAAGAAGATTATTTGGGAGATACTTCGTTGGAAACAGCAAATTTATTATAGGCATTATAAAAGAGAAAATAAATTGTGAAAAGAATACTTGTAATTAATTTAGGCAAAGCTAATGGTGGTGCTGAAAAATACATTCTAGATATATATAAATACGCAACAAAAGAAAAATTCGAATTCCATTTTCTAACCAGGAAAGGTACTCCACTAAATAAAAAATTACTTAGCTTTGAAAAGTCAAACGATACTTGTGTTTTCAAATCATTCGACTATATTTTGAAAGATATACCGCAACTTAGAGAATATGTCAGAAAAGAAGGAATAGACTTAATACATTCAAATGGAATCTTGTCTAATCTTCTTGCAGTTTTGATTTCCCTCGGTTATAGGAAAACAAAGCGGCTAACTACTATTCATGGTGATGCAAAATTCGATAGAGCAGATAAATCTGTCTTTTATCGGGAAGCTTTTGCTATTTTAGAAGTCATCCTTTCAATTTTTAATAACAAGTATGTCGCAGTATCTAACTCTATAAAGGAAATTCTTATATCAAGACACATACGAAAAGACAAAATAGTAACTATTTATAATGGTGTTGAATTATATGAAGTATTTGATAAGGAAAAAAAGAATGATACTTTCAAAATTTGTTCAATAGGGAGATTGGAATTAGTAAAAGATCATTTAACTTTATTAAAGGCGCTTGAATACTTCATTGATAAACATCCAGATGTTCACTTAATTTGTGATATATATGGAGAAGGAAGTTGTAAACATGAATTACTAATGTATATCAATAGCCACAAGTTAGAAAACGTTGTTTGCCTAAAAGGATATGTAAATGATGCATATACGCATATTCACAATTATCATTTGTTTGTTCAGTCATCGTTATATGAAACTTTTGGATTGTCCATTGTCGAATCCATGGTGGAGAGAGTCCCTATTATTTCTACAAATGTAGGAGGTGTGAAAGAAATAATAAAAAATAAAGATAATGGGTTATTATTCAACAAGGGAGATTCAAATACATTAGCTTGCTTGATATATGAATTATATACAAATAGTGAATTATATACTTCATTATCAGATAATGGGTATAACTCTGCAGTTAAAAACTTTGACATTAGGAAGAATATTTTAGAACTTGAAAATTTATACAGTAAACTATATAAAGGAAAGGAGTAAGGAGAAATGGATTTTATTAAAAAAAACTTATTTGTAATATTGCTATATTTATTCGTATTTCAAAATTTATTTGAAAATATACAATTTGTTTCACTTTTTAAATATTATGATGAATTATATAGTTTTCTGTTTTTCCCCCTTTTTGTAATATGTCGTAGAAAAAATCCAAATAAAAAATTTTTTGATATAAATGATAAAAAAATTTTTCTTCTGAATTTTATATTGTTTATAATTGGATGCTTTTCAACGATAAACAATACAAGACCTCTGACATCTATCCTGCCTGACATTGTTATTTGCTTTAAGTTTGTATTATCTATTTATACTACAATTTTACTATTGAAATTGTTAGACATTCATAAGAATATAAACAATTTGAATAAGCATCTTAGATTGCTTACTCTATTCTTATTTCTTTTATTCATTTTAGACATCGTATTCAATTTATTTCCAAGTGGCTATCTTCGCTTTGGGATAAGGAGCATGCAACTTATATTCGAACATCCTGGTAGATTAGTAACTGTAGGAGTATTCCTTTTGGCATTTCTAGTGTATTTAGAAAATTTCAGAATAAATAATAAAAAGTATATTCTTCTTTGCATAGTTCTGATAGCGAGTACTTTGCGTGCCAAAGCGTTTGGGACGATCCTTTTTTTCATTATTCTTTATTATTGGATAATAGTAAAGAATAAAAAAATAAGCATTAAGCATTTTATTATTGCATCACCATTTGCTGCTTTCGCCTCCTGGCAACAAATATCAGATTATTATTTAGTAAACAGTCAAGCATCAAGACTTTTGTTGACTGAAACATCTTTTAAAATTGCTAATGATTACTTTCCATTAGGGTCCGGATTTTCATCTTTTGGATCCGCTTATTCGATAAGACCATATTCATCCTTTTACTATTCTTACGACTTGTGGGACAAGTGGGGAGTATCTGTTGAATGGAATCAAGATATATCTGATACTTTTTGGCCAATGATACTTGGTCAATTTGGCTATATTGGGCTATTGATATATATTGGTAGTTTAATATGCTTAATTGTTAAAATTCAATCATTGCAAAAAATATCGCAATACTTTTATACATCGGGGTTGTTAATTATAACATCGTTGTTAATATCATCTACAAGTGAATCCGCTTTCGTACACCCTTTTTCTGTTAGCTTAGGGTTTCTGTTAGGCATCTTATTGAATGAAAGGAACTATAAAAATGGGGAAATATAAATATAGCATAATCGTTGCTGTGTACAACATTGAACAATATCTAGAGTTGTGTATCAATAGTCTCATTAACCAAAAATACGAGGATTTTCAATTAATACTAGTAGATGATGGATCAAGTGATAGAAGTGGAGATATTTGTAATGATTTTTCAAGTATATACAAGAATATAAATGTTATTCATCAAAAAAACCAAGGGCTATCAATGGCTAGAAATAATGGTTTGATAGCTGCAGAGGGAGAGTATATATTATTTGTCGACGGTGATGATTTTGTTACAGATGACTATTTATATGTCATCAACAGAGAATTAACAGACGATATAGATATGTTAATATTTGATTTTTCTATTGTAGACGAGAAACATTTAAAGCTCACTGATAAGTATCGCGAGCAAAGAATAAAAAGTGGAGAATTTGATAATAAACAAATGCTAGATCTTTTGTTTTCTCAGAAAATCATGGCTTATGCATGGAATAAAGTTTACAGGAGATCACTATTCACAAATACAAAGTTTCCAGAAAATCGAAGATACGAAGATATTGCAACTACGTATAAGTTAGTTTACACAGCGAGAAAAATAAAAGTTATTGATGCTAAATTATACAATTATTTAGCCACTAGAAAAGATTCTATTACAAATAGTAGAACTGAAAAAGATTGCCTTGACATATATAATACGATGCATGAAATTGAAAGTTTCATTGATAAAGAGAATTTCAATACTAAATGCCTAAACCAGTATATGTGTACTTTATATTTAGCGTTAAGACTTTCATTATCAGTTACAGCATCAAATGATACAATTGATATGAATGAAATCTATAAACAGTTTCTATTTTATTACAAGAGAGCAAAATTTAGCTTATGTACAAAAAATCCTTATAAATATAAGATTTTTCTATATAGATATGGTCTACTCAATTCAATACTAAAAATGAAAAGGAAATTTTAAAATGAAAAATCTGATTAAGGCAATTTATCATAGTTTAATAAGGATTAGATATTACTATGTATCATATTTTCTAAGAAACCTCGAAATATCTACAATTGAAAATACTTTAGACTATATCATATCTGAAAAGAAATCAGTAAGCAGATTTGGAGATGGGGAGTTCAAATGGATGGAATGCATCCATCAAGAGTCATTTCAAACCTATTCTAAATCACTTTCTGAAAGACTAAAAGAAGTCATCTATACCGATTCTGACAAATTGATAATATGTCTCCCCGATGCTTTTCGTATTGACTTTAGCGAAATGAAAAAAAAATCATCGGAATTTTGGATTCTGGAACTTTCAAAATATGGAAAAAAGTATCTTAAATATCTCGATAAAAACAAGAAATATTTTAATGCTAATATGACGCGATTTTATATAGATTATAAAGATTATCAATTATCTCGCGAACGCTTTAAACTAATCAAAATGTTATGGGATAATCGTGATGTATTGATTATAGAGGGCGAGAAAACCAGATTGGGGATTGGGAACGATCTTTTCGACAATAGCAAAAACATCTCAAGAATTTTGGTACCAGCGGAAGATGCATATAGCGTTTATGATAAAATATTAGAGAAAACGTTAGAATTTTCAACAACAAACACATTAATTTTGTTAGCAATAGGACCAACGGCAACTGTTCTTGCATATGATTTATCAAACAAACAAAGACAAGCTATTGATATTGGCCATATCGATATTGAATATGAATGGTTTTTGATAAAAGCAACAGATAAAATACCAGTAAAAAACAAATATACAAATGAAGCCAAGATTTATGGAGGTACAAATATTAAAAACTGTAATAGTAAAAAATATCAAAATGAAATCGTGACTAGAATAAAAAGAATGGAGAATAGTGATGAATAAAATTAAGTTGATATGTTTGACCACAATTGAAGAATTACCACCTGTAGTCACTTTAGTCAAAATATTGCAGGATTTAAAAGTCGATGTAACTCTCATAACTATGTACAATGAGACAGATTATATTTCAAAAACGTTCACGAGCAAAATTGAATATATATTTCTTGACCATAGAACAGTTCCTGTGTATTCACAAAAACGCAGTATAAGTCGCATTCTTAAATTTAGATTAAATAAAATTTGGAAAAAACTAATTGCAAGATCCGTTTATAACTATATTTCAGTGAATGACTGTGTATGGGTCCTTCATGAGGAAAGTGCACATTTAATAGGAAATAAAATACGTAACTATTCTTACTTTATTACTCTGTATGAATTAAATATGCAACTACAACTTCACAAAGATAAGCTACTAGAAAACATTTGCAAAAATGCAATAAAAGTCATAGTCCCTGAATATTGTCGTGCCCATATTGTTAGAACAATATTGGGTTTAGATGAACTTCCTGAAATTTTGCCGAATAAACCTTATGAATTTAGTAAAGTAATATCAACTTTGGATAATGATAAACATAATCTTCTTAATGAAATAAAAATAAAAATGAAGCCAATAATTGTTTATGCAGGAATATTCATTGAGGAGAGAAAACTAGATTCATTATTTGAAATGATGTATGAGAACTCTGAAAAGTATGAATTGATTTTAATTGGACATAGAAGTAATTACTTAGACGGACTATTAAAAGAATTTCCCTCATCTAATATACATTATCTCGGTTATATATCTGCCCCTAATCATTTAGCTGCAATCGCTGCAGCAGATATTGGTATTTTGACATACTATGCTAATGATAAGTCGTTAAATTCTGTATTCTGTGCGCCAAATAAAATTTACGAGTATACCTTCTTAAAAAAACCTGTTATAGGAAATGACATTCCTGGATTGAAATACGAAATACAGAATAATATGATAGGTACTATTTGTGATATAAAGAATAAGGATTCAATCAAAAACTGTATCGATGAAATACTTAAAGAATATGATAGGTTTTCAAGAAACACTGAGATATTTTATAATTCAGTTAATATAAAACAGATTATCATGGAGATAATTGGCTATAATGAAAAATGAAATTAAAATAGGTGTTTTATTATCATACTCTTCAATAATAATATCTACATTTATTTCGATCCTATATACCCCAGTTATGTTAAATATATTAGGTAAGAGTGAATATGGCTTATATCAACTAGTATACTCGATTGTAAGCTATCTCGGTCTATTAAGTTTTGGTTTTGATAGTGCATACTTCAAATACTTTTCTAAATACAAAGCTTTGAATGATACAGAAAACATAAAAAAAACAAACAGTATTTTCCTAATTATTTTCTCTGTCATAGGTATAATCTCTTTGGTTGCAGGTATATTTCTTGTTTTAAACGCAGATTCTATATTAGCATCAAATGCATCAGCAAATGAAATTAGAACGGCAAAAATATTGATTTTATTTATGGTAATAAATATTGCATTCAATTTCCCCGCAATAGTTTTCTCATCTAATATTGCTGCAAATGAAAAATTCATTTTTTTAAAGCTATTAGATGTAATAAAAGCATTATTAAACCCTATGATATCCTTTCCGTTATTACTGCTTGGATATCAATCAATTGGATTGGTACTGGCCACTACACTAATAAACTTCATTGGAATTTTTGCAAATATTTATTATGCATTTAAAAAGACAAAAATAAAATTTGTATTTAAAAACTTAAATTTCACAATAATGAAGGATATATTCAACTTTACTTTCTTTATTTTTTTAGCCATGATTACGGATCAAATAAACTGGAATATAGATAAACTAATGCTAGGAAAACTATTGGGCACTATTAGCGTTGCTATATATTCAATAGGTGCACAACTTAATACATACTTTTTGAATATTTTCAATATAATCACGAATATCTATGCTCCTAGAATTAATTTGATTTCTACAAAAGAAAATGCAAAAATTTCTTTAGAAGAAATATTTATCAAAGTTTCTAGAATACAAACAGTACTAATGCTATTTGTATTAGGTGGATTTATCTGTGTCGGAAAATATTTCATAATTAATATTTGGGCAGGTGTAGATTATGAAAATTCATACCTAGTTGCTGTGATTCTTATGACTGCATCTAGCATTCAGGGTGTACAGAGTATTGGAATAGTAATTCAGAGGGTTTTAAACAAACATAAATTTAGCGCATTTTTTATGCTAGGAATTGCACTGCTACACTTGATTATTTCTTTTGTTTTAATAAACAACTTTTATGAAATAGGTGCGGCCATTACCACTTTTGTAACAATGTTTCTCGGATTTGGTGTGTTTATGACATTTTACTATGAAAAAGTTATGAAAATCAATATTCTGAAAATTTACAAAAATTTATTACCATTAATATTTATTTTCTTGTGTGCTACACTACCTTTATGTGGTATTATCATCTTCTTTCCAATTAATTCCCATGCTCTATTTGCTTTTTACGGTATACTGTATTCTTTATCATTTATACTTTTATATATGAAATTCGGCATAAATGAATCGGAGCTTTTAATGCTAAAAGACACGCTATCTAAATTTAAGAAAAAGGAAGTTTAGCAAAGGAAACGGAGTAATTATTGATGAATAAAAGGAATTTGAATATCGACTTAATAAGATGTTTTGCTCTGCTTTTTGTAATAAGTGTGCATTTTTTTTCGTCTATTGAATTTTATGATACTCCTCTTGAAGGGATTAAAATGTTGCTTCAAACAGTTCTAAGGACATTTTTTATGATTTGCGTTCCTTTATTCCTTCTATTGACAGGCTATCTAATGAATAATAAAAAACTAACTCTTTATTATTATAAAGGAGTTCTTCACACATTATTTGTATATATTACTAGTAGTATCATTTGTATACTATTCAGTTTAATTAGTGAAGGCAAAAACTACGATATTTTAGATATATTAAAAATGATTTTTAATTTTTCCGCTGCAAGATATTCTTGGTATATAAATATGTATATAGGACTCTATTTATTAATTCCTTTCCTAAATATTATTTGGCATACTTTAAAAGTAAAAAAAGATCATATCATTTTACTGATAACCTTATTCATATGTGTTACACTACCTACAATTATAGTAGGATATGGTGTCAACTATTGGATGTTCTTATACCCGATATTATATTACTATGTAGGAATATATTTAAAATATTACCCAATAAGAATTAAACCTATAAAAAATTTCGTTTTGTTAATATTATTTGCTTTTATGTTTGGAATTATCAATTTCTACATATCTAGAACAACCTTAAATGGTAATTTTATAATAAACAGTTCAACTGATTGGATGAGTTATCAAAATTTAATAAATAGTGTTCTTTTCTTTGTTTTAGTCTTAAATATAAAATTAAAAACAACTAGATTTATTTCTTTCATAATTTCTACAATTGCAAAACTCTCATTAGGGGCATATCTAGTATCAAGTATATTTGATGAAATGTACTATACTATTTTAAGAAACAATATTCCAGAGGTCCATAATAGAATTCTATATTATCCTATAGTTATTTTTCTAGTGTTTTTCTCTTCAATTATGATCTCTCAAATAATTGAGTATCTATATATTTTGATTTTATATTTAAAAAAAACCTATATCAGTAAATAAAACTGTTTATTTAGTAATATTAATGAAGTATTCACTTTTTGGCAAATAACTTTTCAAATTAAATAATGTTGCTTTAGATTCATATGTACGACATACCTAAACTAATACATAACCATTTTATCTTGCGCATATCAGATATTCATCTAAAACAAGCGCAATCAACAAATAGAAGCATACTCACAGGCAATACAAAAGAAAGAGCAATCAAATAAACAGTTTCTGAACTTCAGGAGTACACTTTTTAGAGGTGCAAGCTTGAAACCTTATTCTTAGGAAAAATGAGGCAATAAATTCTTCTTTGGATTTATAAAATGAAAGTAACTACATTTGCTTGATTCAAGGCTCTAATTTTTTTACTGTCTTATTTTACTTTACAAGGCCAAGTGCAACATTTCATTTTGTTTTTTAATTAGTCTTCTGCGTCTGACTATAAAATATTAAATTAATCAATATAATAGATTTTTTATTAAATTAGTTCATAAATATTAATTCTATTGTTTTACATAAGAACTTAATTTGTAAATGAAAATAATTTAAAATATTTTAAAACGTAAATTTTAACTAATTTTCAAATTGAGTTATCTATATAATCTTGGTATAGTTACCCTGATAGAAATCTTCAATTATTGAGGATATTGCACTTGTGATATTTTGATCAATATTATTTTTATTTTTACCTGTTTCTATTGCTTTTAAAAATGCAACAATTTCATATCTTATACCCTCACCCTCAAGTTGATAAAAATAACGTTTAGTATCTTCTTGATTTTCAAAACGGACTTCAAAATAATCTGTCTTCCACCAAGGCGATGGGACATATATATATCCCTTTGTACCTGCTATCACTAGGTTGCCTTCCGATTTTACGCCTTTACCTACATTAATTGTAGCAACTGAAGACTTGTAGATAAAATTAATTTTAGTAAACAGATCGAAGTTCTCTATCTTCTTTGATATTTTCGATACAATAGAATGTTCTATATAATCTGTGCCTAAAATCTGGAAAACAGGCAGCATTGCAGTAGGTCCCCATGCACATATGCTGTTCCAAGTATTTGATGTTGTCTGACTATTTTGAAATAGTTTTAGACTGGTACAAGTTGCTTCAACTGATGTAATAGCACCAATGATTTCACTTTTCACTAACAATAGAAGTCGAGAATAAGCAGTTGAATATGCGGTTTTTAGACCTTCCATCAATATACAACCTTTTTCATGTGCCAAAGAAAATAATTCATCGCAGTCTGCTTTATTCAATGCAATTGGCGATTCACAAAGCACATTTTTATTATTTTGTATCGCTTCTTTTATTTGCTGATAATGCTTGCTCGGGTGAGAAATTATATAGACAGCATCTATATTCTCTAAAAATGATTTATAATTATCTGTTACCATATCTGCATTTATGAGGTTAGTGGAAAGAAATGAGCTATCAGTTGTACATAATGCAGTAATATTTACACCGTTTACAAATTGACTTTCATTTGCAAATTTATTAATAACATTTGATTCACCAACTAAACCTAATCTAACTTCTCTTTTTTCACTCCTTAATTCGCTACTTGAGATACCTTTTGTGCGATCCAAATATACAACTGTACAAAATTCATCTAAATAATCAAATTGTCCAACCCAATCAGAACCTATGGTGAAAATGTCAACTTCCATTCTAATAATATCATCGATTTTTTGTCCTTCATATTCTTCAATTATAATTTCATCTGCCAAGCCAGTTTCTTTAACTGATTCTACCCTTTCCATTAATGATTGTTGAACATTGATTTTACCACGTTTTTTATCAAAATCATCAGCTGTGACACCCACTATCAAATAATCACCAAGCATTTTTGCTCTTTCAAGTAACTTTATATGTCCAAAATGTAGTAGGTCGAATGTTCCATATGTAATAACCTTAGTCATTCTATCATCTCTCTTCCATTGTTATCTTATTTATCAATAGCAAAAAATGCTTCTAAAAATATTTTCATTGCATCGATAGATCCTATAGATACGCGAATATAATTCTTTAGTAAATCGTTGCTATAGTCATGTACAAGGATTTTTCTTTCTTCTTTTAACTTCCTAGCAATTTCATTAGCATCATTTTTAGTTCTTATAAATATAAAATTTCCATTGCAATCTCTACATTCGTAATTATTGGCACGTAATGTTTCTAAAGTATAATTTCTCCCCTTTTTTTCGATATCGATTAGCTTAGTTATGAGATCTGGATTATCAATGATACGCTCAGCAAATAAGAGTGCAATAGAATTAACATCAAAAGTTAATTTCGCTTTCTTTACATGATTGATTATATTTGGCGAACTTATAATCATACCAATTCTGCATGCAGCAATAGAAAATAACTTAGAGAATGTTCGTAAGACAATCACATTTTGATGCTCTAAAGCATAATTTATGAATGTTTGTGAATAGAAATAATGGTAAGCTTCATCAATTATAATAACTGCATTAACTTCATTAGCACGATTGATTACTAATTGCAACTCCTTTTCAGTATATACATTTCCAATTGGATTATTAGGATTTAATAAAACAACAATACGTGTATCTTTAGTAATAGCTGTTATAATATTTTCTATATCAATAGTCATATCATTATTATATGAGACTGGCTTATGCTTTAATCCTAAAATAGAGCAATTGACCCAATACATTTCGAAAGATGGTGCAACAGTCACAACCTCTTTCCCTCTTTCGCCAAAAGTTTCTAGTAAATAGCGAATAGCCATATCAGATCCATTTGTAGCTAAGACATTTTCATATGATCCTCCTATGAACTTTGCATACTTTTTCAAAAAACAATCCGGTTCAGGGTACATGGAAAGAAAATTTGGCGTAATTTCACTTAAAACAGAATCTACAAAATCTTTTGGAAGACCTTCAGGATTCTCATTCATATCATATCGATAATAGTCATATCGATTTTGTTCAGGAAACACTCGTTCAGTATTTTTTATATTCTTATCTACATAAATGTTCATTATAATTTTACCTTTCTCATTTAAGTTATCATCGATCGAATCGATGCATAAAATTCCATAGCCTTACTTTTTGTTTATTTCCCCACACATATTTGGAAAACAATAATTTTAAACTTGAAGAATCTGCCCATTTTTTGCATATAAATTTATATCCTAATTTTTCATCAGCTAAATCTTTCATAAATACTTCTCTTTTCTCATTCTTTGAAATTGGATTACGTAAAGGTGATTGATAACGTAAAGCATCATTCAAATTCAGTTCAGAATCATTCATTTTCTTTCTTGCGTTTTGATATGCCTTTTCTCCTTTTTCCGTATTGCACAAAATTAGAGAAGCTCCACCATTATGTCCATATAAACCTGGGCAATAAATATGAACACCCCATAAGTCTCCTAGTGTTATATCCGCAATTCTTTCTGTTGATGTAAATGGGCATTGATAACAAGAGGGACGGCTCATTAGATGCTGCAGCCATATAGACCAAAATGGATTAAACCATCTATCTCTTTTCAAATACTTTCCGTTTTTCAATCTAGTTGACATAACTTCGAAATCCCATCGCTTTCCATCTTTATGTCGATAATCAATCGAAGTAATAGGTGACTTATATTTCATGTTTATATAATTTGCATATTTTCTTATAAAATAGGGGCTTGGAACACCTTCACATATAACTTCAACAGTTAGAAGATTATCTTCACTTGTGTTACAAATTTTTAAAAATTTTTTCAATCCAGATATTTGACAAGGTGTTCCAGAAAAAAGCACTTTTCTATCTTCATTAAGAAACTTTCTTACCTGTGCATAAGTATCCCCTATAACACTCTGTGAATACTTAGATTTACGTATCTTTTGATATTCATATTTGCTTTCAGTATATATATGATAGACATCGAGCACATCTGATGTAGCACCAAATATAACAGAACTTTCATCGTACCATGTATCAACAATTGCTGAAAAGGCCCCTCCTGATGTGCTTTCTTCTCGAACAGATTCTGATATGTTGTAACCACCATAAACTGAAGGCTTTTCATAATTCTTCAATTCATTTTCGTATCCATATGGACATACTTTATTGCATAAACTACAGTGTATACACAACTCTTGAATGATAATAGGATATCTAAATCCTTCCATATCCTCATTCATTAATATTGCTTTTTTAGGACATATGCTCGCACAAGCCTCGCAGCCAGTGCACTCTTCTTTCTTGCCTGATTCTAAGTATCCCATTAGAGTTTCTCTACTTTATTTATAAGTAACATTGCTTTTTTTAAAAAGTCTTTAGAAGCGGCGCGTGCTATTGAAATTCTTTTATGTACATCTACATAATCAATTTCCTTAACCATCGCCTCCTTGCCACTAGTTAATAGTCTATCAGAAAGTCCGAATAAATTAAGGAGTTCAATTATCTTAGTGTCACACTGTTCTCTTGAAAACCCAAAGAATTCCTTACGATACTGTACACTAAAAATCAAGCCATGAAATGAATTTGTTATTACCATTTCCGCATGCTTAATTAATGACAGAAATTCTTCTACACCCGCCTCATAAAACACACGATGACGTTCAGCATTTGTTGCTCTCAAACTGATTTCAATGATTTTCCAACCATTTTCTTTTGCTTTCGTTTCTGCAAACTCTTCCATTTGAGGATTATAACGTCTAGCATAAAGCAAAATATATTTACTTTCTTCTTGTCTTGGTGCTTCGATACATATATAATCCTTTTCTTCTAATAATAATGTTGGATCAATAACTTTTTCTGCAGGCACATCAACATGTTCTTTTATATATGACAACATTCCATTTTCACGTATTGATATAGCTTTGAAGTTTTGTAATCGTTGATTTAATGTTTTGTAAGTATTTTCATCAAAATGCGTATCTCCAAAACTAGCAGCATAAGAAATTGATTGGTTCTTCATACATGAAAAATTAGCATAGTATCCATCATCAAATCCAAACTCATCAACACAGAATATAGTATCACTACCGCATACAAAACCATCAAGATCAGTATCATGTATAATATCGTTAAAATTGTCTTTAGTATATTTATTATTTGTTCTTTGAAACTTTTTATGATAAAATTCATCAAATTTATAATAATTTATACGTATAGCTGGGAGTGATAACTCGCACATTTTTCTAGATATTGGATCAGTATCCCACATATACTGGAGTGGATTTAAAAAATTTCTATTCAATAACACTTCTGGGCAATAGTCCACTAAAACTCCTTGAATAGTTCCTTCACTGATACTATTTATAGCTTCTTTTAAAGCCCAAGACTGTAATGCAGATCCATAATTCGTAAAATTACAGTAAATATTACAACTCATTATACCGATTTTTTTCATTTATTTAATCTCCTTTTATTTAAATTTTTTTAATACTCTAAAAATTCCTTTTTTGAAAATTATGAAGAGGATAACCATCACAGTTATTAGCACATACCTTACAACATTCCATTGATATATATATATCATGGCGCTCATGAAAAACAGAATAACAATGGATAGTACAATGATTGTTTTTATATCATACAACTGAGTGATATCATGATTTTCTTTATTAAAAATCTTTTTATAAAATACATAATGTAATATTGAAAATAGAATATAGCAAACTAATGTTGTATATCCTGCTGCATAGTACCCAAATAATGATATAAAGATATAGTTTAATAGGATATTAAATATAGCACAGATACATGAAGCAATTGCGATTAAGCCTGTTTTTTGATAATAATACTCTACTGTACTAAACATGCTGTATACAAAAATGAAATATAACGAAGCCGATACAGGAGGAATAATCCAAACTGCTTCCATGTAATCATTTCCTCCAAAAATATATATTATTTCTGGTGCAAATATCATAGTTACTAGACATAGAGTAAAAACTAGCAAAAATAAGGGTTTTGTATTCCTCATTATACTTAAATAATCAGTTGCTTTTATTTTCTTATAAATATAAGGGACGAGTGTGTTATTAATAGCATTGACAACCAAAAGCATCATAGTCGCAACTGTATATGCTACTCCATAGATAGCAGCTTCCTTTGTTCCCACCATTTTAGCTATCATTATTCTATCAGACTGATTTAATATAAAAGTTGATAGAAAGTGTGGTATAAGTGGTAAGTTGAATAGTAATGCATATTTCCAATATTTTCCATTATACAATTGTTTACCTTGTTTGAATAAATAAACAAGTATAATTATACCAAACAAGCTTTTAGCAAATGTATCTGAGTAAATTCTAGCTTCAGCTTTGGAATCAGTATTCATTACAGTTAAAACACTTAGTAACAAACTGATAATTGTAGAAAGTAATACAACTGTTATATATTTTTTATACTGAAAATCAAATCTTTCCTTCGCTGCCCAAAATTCAGTTACAGTAATAGCAACTATTTGTATGAACATTGCAATCATAATAATTGGATTTAATGAGAAAACATGCGTCCAATAATCGATATTTAAACAATAAACCACTATAACAATGAAAGTTCCTAGTAATGATAAGCTTAGGAGAGAACTGGTAAATTGTGCCTCTTTACCCTCATACAGTATTAGTCCTTTTGTGAACGCACCTTGAAATAGATTTAGAGATGCAAAGATCAGCAATATACTAAACCAAGATTGAAAGAGTGTAAAAGTTCCAAACTGATCTTGCGTCATAATCCTTGTGAAAATTGGAGTAGCAAGCAATGCCATACCTTTTTGTAGAACATTGCACACAGTATACCATAATGATGCTTTAAACGGGACTGATGATTGTTCATATTTTTTTAGTAATTTCATTAGATTATCCCCATGAATTCTGCTAACCGTTTACAATTTTCGCCATCTTGCCAATCATAAAGGAAGTCAATTAATGTTTCACGCTTTTTCTTGAACACATCATTACCTACTATAACATCATTAATAAATGTAATAAATTCCTCGAATGTATAAATTTGAGGTCCAACTAAATAATCATCAACATTATCAACTGAGTAATCAAGTTTGTAGTCTTTAAAATCAGATAAAATAAAGGCGATAGGTCTATTCAACAATAAGAATATATATGCTGCAGATGAATAATCACTTATTAACGCATCAGCATATTTGTATAATTCAAAATTATCTATTTTTTTGCTTTTGCAAATTTCATTAGTCAAAACTTTTATATTTTTTTGTTCTTTTAAATTGAATATTGTTTCTAAATCTTGCATTGGATGTATTTTGATAATCATAAGAATTTCGTTTTTTTCCAAATACACTTGTAATTGTTCTAACTGAGCTATAGTTTCGATAAGAGGGACTCCCAAAGGTAAATCTACATTGCTATCATTTCGTTGAAATCCTCCACCTTTTCGAAATGTAGGCATCCAAAGTATAACCTTTTTGTATTCTTGACCTATGATTTTTTTTATGTCACTTTTGTTATTGCTTTTATATAAAATATCATTGGATGGTATACCGATGTGTAACATATTAGTATTTGGGTAAGGCCAATCTAATTGTTCAGCAATTGTTTTGTCATAATTTTTAGAGGGCGATAAAATATAATCAACACTACTTGGCAATGATGCTAATCCTTTTACGCTCTTTAATGTAACTGCTCCATGAGTCAAATAAAATGATTTTTGATCTTTTCTAACTTTTTCAGTAATTTCATTATCTGCCAAAAAATATTTGGCTCTACAAATGTAATATGCTTTTTTCATACTAGGCTTATATAAAGGAACTCCTATGACATTATGTGGAAGTAATCTAGGAATATCATTTTTTAACAACCATACAATTTTGTATTTTTCATTTAAATTGTTTTCTAGAAGATATTCATAAAATGCACCTCCATTGAAATCAAAATCGGTATGACTTTCAATTACAATGACATCTAATAATGAACAATGATTCAAATAAATATTCAATATTTTACATAAAATATTATGTATTTTATATCGATAAATAACCTGAAAAATTCTTCTAATTCCATTCTCTTTAATATATTTGATTATCATAAAATTCACTCCATATCTGCACTCTTATATCAAAAAACATATTATTATTCTAATAAAACTTAGACTCTCTCTTTAAACGCATATAATGGTCTATATCACGATATTTATATACAATAGCAGGATGCCCTCCTGCTATTGCAAAAGGAGGAATATCCTTAACAACTACACTTCCTGCTTGTACTATTGCTCCTTCGCCAATGGTTGAACCACCTAGGATAATAACATTATTACCAATCCACACATTTTCTTTTATTGTCACATCTTTATTTATAAAAGTATTATCATATGGTATTGCATTACCATTATCATAATTATGAAACGATGTAATAATTTGACAATTTATGCCAGAATGAAAATAATCTCCAATAGAAACATTACCATTTCCCATGATTGACATACCATTGAAATTTACATTAGAGCCAAGATATGTATTAGTTGTTACATATGATTTTCCACCAACATATAAATTCTCACCACAAAACTTCGCTCTTTTTTTTATTTTAATTCCATAATACAATTTATTAAATTTCAATTTGTATTTCCTATACAATCCCATAATTTCTCCTTCTTGCACACTTTGTTTTATACAAAGATTTGGCAAATAAACAAAATAAGATAATAATAAAAACAAATAATTGGATTCTGAAATACTTTCAAACAACATGACTAATAATACAAGAATTAAACATGCATTAGAGGTGATTTTTAGCTTAGTTATCTTTGTTTTGTTTATATTTACACATGCGGAAATCATAAACAAATAAAACGATATCGTAAGAATGATACCTCCATCCAACAGATGCTGCATAAAATCGTTATGCGCATAGTTCATACCTGTTGACCAGAAAGTTTTTATTAATACACCATATGCTCCATACCCAAAAAGCCAATGATGCTCTAGTAAGTTAAATACCTCTTTCCAAATGATTGTTCTTCCTGAAAATGAAAAATCAAATCCAAACAAAATATAAAGATTACTATATAAACTATAAAAAATAAGAAAAATATTGACTATAAAATATATCCCAAAAAAAAGATGAACAGGAGATTGTAGTAATTTTTTTATAATGTTATACTTCACTACAACTAGATAACTACATATGAAGAAAATTGCAAAGAATGAAGTGAGAGTTGCCGATAGTAACATATAAAGTAGTGCAAAAGCGCTCAAAACAAATGCACTAGATTTGTAATTCTGAAGTTTTAATAGATAGCTTATAAATAATGATACTATACCAACAGAAACAGCGGTTTGAACATGCCCCAAGAACATCAAATGGCTTTCTTGTGTTATATGATTCATCAGCCAAGGATTAAAAATTGTTAAACCCAAAAATAATTCAAATATCAGTATATTGGCAATCACTTTTGTAAATTTAATAGGATTGTATTGTAAACATATTGTGCATAGGAGACAAAAAATGGGTACAATAAATAATTTTTGTAGTCCTTCATTTATACTTCCTTGATTTAAAAATGTAATTATAATGAATAAAGAATAGTATATTAATATGAATAACACATACCGCTTATACTTTATTTTGCGAAAAAGATGAAAATAAAGAAAAATACCTATAAATAGAATTGACGATATAAATATCCATATTTTGAAAATATCTTTATACAAATTAGAAAAACTATCAAATCCTTTAGGATATAGAAACGGTAATAGAATAAAGTACAAAAGTTCATTTTCATATTTATATAATAACTTTTTTAACTTATTACGGAATTTCATATTTTCCCTTTCCTATGAATAAAGTATATAATTTTTTTTATTTTCAATGTATTTGTATTGCCAATAAATCTACAGATTTTTCTTTTCAATTTCCATGAAGTCCAAGAGGCACTGTAATGATGAATGGAGTAAGTTTCATCACACAATAAATTATCTAAAGTTTCCGGAGAGTATGGATCAAAATACAAAGGAGGATAAATAGTTACATTATTGCAAACCACAAGTTCATTATTGTAGACTACTCCATATTTCTTCAATGCTTCGGTATTCAAAACAGGACACGATATTTCCATAACTCTTTCTACATCAAATATATACTCATCATAGATTTTAATCATTTCTAAAATAGCTGGATGTCCTTTCTCAGCGCCAAACCCAAGACCACTTGCAACCATTTCACAACCTTGTTCAACTCCAAAATAACATTTATTCCGAAGCAAGGGATCCAAGTTTTTGATAATTTCAACATCTGTATCTAAGTATATGCCTCCATTCTCATAAATCACCCTTAGACGAACATAATCTGATACAAAAGCCCAATATTTATTCTTATACGCATTTTCGATAAAAGGATGACTTCTTATATCAAAATTCTCTTCATTCCATTGAATGATTTTGTAATCGGGACAGTATTTCTTCCATGATTTAATACAACTCTCAACCTCTTTGGGCAATGGTTTTCCTCCAAACCAGCAATAATGTATAGTCTTTGGTATCATTGAACCACTCCTTTCGTAGTGTTTTGATTACATATAAAGATCAAATTTAATGATCCTTTTGTCACAAATATTCTTCATCTTCATACAATTAACTCAGCATTCTAAGTTTAGTCTAAGCAAGTTCACGTAGACAAGTTTGGTAATAGTCAAATAGAATCATACAGTTTCTTTCTAAGTCGAATTCTTTCTCGATTTTATCTATGTTTTTAGCTTCTTTTTGTATATAACTACTACCGCAGTATTCACGAATTTTGTTCATCCATATAATTTCGTCCAGTTCAAGAAAATCAAAATCATTTGATAGACAAGCTTCCTTTGATACTCTGTTAGATACAATGCACGGTGTTGATGAAGTCTGTGCTTCTATTAAAACATAGGGCAATCCTTCGTGTAGAGAGGGCAATGCAAACAAATCCATTGCATGATAATATTTTTCTACTATGGATGTATTGCCTAAGAAAATTACAAATGATGATAGGTCTAACTCATTAACTAAAATTTCAAGTTCTTTTTTTAAAGTCCCTTCTCCAATTAAAAGAAGTTTACAATTTAATAACTCTCTTTTTAGTCTTTTCAACACATTGATTAGAAAAGCTTGGTTTTTCACTTTTTCAAATAATCCAATATGTCCTATAAGCATTTCGTCATTAACCCCGAGTTCGATTCTTACTTTATTTCTTGTTATGGAATCAAAAATGAATTTGTCAATCTCGATTACATTTTTGATAACAGTGAAACTATTTTCTTTATATAGAAATTCTCCTGCAGCATTACTACAAGCAATAGCATTAGAGTAAAGCCTGTAAAAAAGAGGTCTGCATAATTTTTCAATAATTGGAAATTCAGTTTTTGTATTGTGTGCATGTACAATTCTAACTTTAATTTTCGCAATCGCACAAATCACTAGTTCAATCACCATTAGCGCACTATTTCCATGAATATGTATAATATCGTATCGATTATTAGCTAATAATTTATACAGGTTAAACATATATTTCAAAGGATTAGATTTTCTGTTTTTAATCTCTGTAATTAAAATTCCATCTTTTGTAAATTCTGATATAAGAGATTGGTCGCTAATAAAAGGTGTTATGATTCCTATATCAATATTTTCATCAAGTTTTTTTAACTGATGAGAATAGCTTTGGATCCAAGTAATTATGCCATTTCTAGACAATTCCACTGTGCAAATATACAATATTTTCATACTTAATCGCTTCCAATCCGTGATATGTTTCACTATATATATTCCTGTTATAAATGCATGATAAAAGAAAGTAAAGTATCCTAATTATGCTCAAACATCTCTAACAAGTTTTGTAAAGATGCATTGAAATCATCATTATTTGAGTTGATTTGATTATCTGATAATTTGACTAGTTCATCGTATTTATCGATAATCGTCCCTAGCTTTTCAACATCCAAGACAACAATAATATTTTGTTGTTTACTTTCAATAAACGTTGCGAATTCAATTTGGTGATTATTGATATGTTCATCGTACTCCTGCTGTCTTGGAACAACGATAGGTATTTTGTTTTCCTGTAAAGGCATAATGAAGCTTGCTGGTCCACCATGTGTTATAATGATTCTAGCATCTCTTACTTTTGTTAACATTTCTTTATAAGGGATTAAACTGGACCATTCGCAATATTTGGGCTCATATGTACTGTATCCAGTTTGAATAAAAACATCCTCTTGAATAAGCCCTTTACCTTTAAGTACATCAACCTTTTTAACCAAACGATTAAATTGTTGTTCATGTGTTCCTACCGTTACAAAAATCATTTGATATACCTCCTCAAAAGATGCTGCCGAAATTTTTTGCTTTTGGATAAACCCTTTTTTGTTCATCCCATTGAACTATAAATTCATTTACAATTGGGTAAACAAGTTTTCCAGTTAATGTTGGTTTATTCACCCGATCAAACACTTCAATATATATGAGTTTTTTCCTCATTATTTTCCCTAAATAGAAAAAGGGAACAGCTACAGCTGCACCAGATGAAATAAGGACATCAGGCTTTTCTTTCTTTAAAACCTTCCAAGCAACAAAAGTGTTTTTGATTAAGTTTTTTATATTTCTATTCGTTGGATAAAAGCATGGATAGACTTTTTCACCTTTGAGTAAGCTTCTTGCATCTTCTTTGTCGAAGGTTACCCAAAATCTTTCTTCTTTTTCCCAAGTTGGCTTCAACATATATAAATGGGTTAAGTGACCGCCACTAGACCCAACCAAGCAAATTTTCATAATATTTCTTCCTTTCTTGAATGAATATACTTTACGAATTTATCGTTATAAAGCGCCTTTACCATATAATACACTTTTTATGGTCTTATATATAATAATCATATCCAGCCAAATTGTCCAGTTTCTAAAATAATAATCATCCAACTTGCATCGTTCAGCAAATCCTACATCACTTCTACCATTTGCTTGCCACATACCAGTAATACCTGGTTTACATTGTATAATAGAATCATAGTAAATATCCATATCCTTTTTTTCCCTATATAAATATGGCCTAGGACCAACAAGGCTCATTTCGCCTTTTAAGACATTTATAAACTGTGGAAATTCATCAAGAGATGATTTCCTAAGAAACTCGCCAATTTTTGTAATTCTAGGATCGTTTACTATTTTCTTATTTTTCAAATACTCATCTTTGATTTTAGGATCACTTGCCATCATTTCTTCTAATATATATTCTGCATTGGGTACCATAGTTCTAAATTTATATATTTTAATTGGCTTTCCGTTAAGTCCAATTCTCTCTTGAATGAAAAATATTGGGTTATCATCTCCAGATTGTCTATTCTTCCTTTTCACAAACAATGTGAGTGGTATCAATAGAACTAAACCACATATGCCGCTAATGATGTCAATTATTCTTTTAAAGACTCTATTCAATAAGTTGATTTTACCTTTTGCTGTTGAAATTAACAACATTCCGTCAAAATCCTGAATTTTAGAATCAAATGTCATCATTATATCTAGACTTGGTAAATATTTTATTTCATCTACCTTATTATGCAATCTAGTCATAATATTACTTACATCCGATTTTGACGAATTTGGAAGAGCTATAATAACTTGTTGGATATTTTCTTTAAAAATGACATCATCTAAATCTTCAAAATTAAAAATAGAAAATGCAAATTTTTCATCCTCTAATTGCCACTTTTCCATCCTTTCGATCAACGTTGGATCAATTACCTTGTCACCATATTTTACATACCCGATTACATTGGTCAATGCAAAACGATTATGTCCAGCAATTTCACCAAGGCGATTCGCATCATATCCAGTCCCTATGACTAAAGTTCGTTTTGACAAATATGGTCTAAGCAAAATGCGCAAAAAACGATCCAGGAAAAGACATACAACGAACATAAAAATAGCCAAAAGTATATTTTCTCCCATTAATCTAAAAGAAATTTCTTCTGGTTCGACGATAATGAATGTCGTGATTGTATAGCTACAAAATGCTTTAAACAATGATTTTATCTCATCCCATATAAGACTAGACGTTATACTAAAATGATTAAAAATTAATAAAAAAACAAATAACGTTATTGCATATCGAATCATCAGGTCTGTTTCAATATTAAAAAATAATGAAACATTGTAAAAAACGATCGCTTCTAAAGTGAACAATAAAATTGTTAAAACATATTTCTTCATATCGCCATATCCCCTTACAAATATATAGTAGAATGCAATACATTCTACTATATAGTAACTCATCCTCTTGATCGTATATTTTTACCTTAATATTATATAACTATTACATAAACATTGCAAGAATACATAGTAAATATACACAAATAGTAACATTTACGTCATAATTCAAATAAGTATCTCATTACACATACTGTAATCCTTCTAAGTAAGCTTTCAAATAAAACGAAAGGCTATTATTTATATTAATCAACCGCAACAGATTAAATTTGAATGAATAAATATATAATATACATTATATGATATAATAGCTTTACGAGGATTGCTTATTATGAACAATATACTAAATGATGAAGAATGTAAAACGTTAAACAAATTAATAGAAAACCAAACAAGGAATCTAAAGGGTGTAAATTTTATTAGATTTTTTACCTGTAAAGAAGATCACAAGTGTTCAATTATTATAGAAACAAAAAAAACATCAAAAAGCATCGCCTTCACCGCAACTACAAAAACACCAAAGATAGATGAAAATGACACAGAGTTTTACTATGGTTTACATCCTTACTTTTCTTCAAAACAAATTATAAAAGCAATTGCAAAAGGTACATTTAGAAACCAAGAAAATCTTCATGAGTTTGCAAACTGCCATGCAACAGACAAAACATCACTTGATTCTTTCATGGGTATCAAAAATACAGATGTAAAAATAAATTTCCCTCTTTTTAAACTTCACATAGAGAGCTTAGATTATTTAAATTCTATGTTCATAGCTACTTTAGTCAAAATGGCATATAATTTTGGATTTATTTTTAAATGTGCAGACAAAGAAATTATTTCTACATTGAAAGAGTATAAAAAGAATGAATCTTTAATGATAGACATAGTTGATAATCATGTTTATTTCCCGTGTGGGATACAAGAAAATTCCATTCGATTTCTGTCTTCTCATTCTTTTGGATATATCATTGAAAATGATAATTTATTATTAGTCAAAGATTTAGATAATTTCAATGGCTTTTATAAGGAAATACAACTAGAGCATTATGTACGCTTATTATCCAACAGTGTATATTATTCAGGGGTCATGCCAAGAACAATTGAAGTTTCATATAATAACGATATATTCAACAACAATATTGATGTTTTCACTTTTATATGTGAACGTACAACATTCGCAACTTTAGATATATTTGATAATGCTTATATTATTGATCATCCACTTTTAGCTACTCATAAGCAGACTCTAAACGATTTTTTTGATAAAGAAGATGAAGCCCAAAAATATCTGACTTTAGATTATACCGATCAAAATTCACTTAGAAAAAATTTAAATGAGTACTTGAAGAAATCCCCGAATACTCATACGATTGCAATATCAGGAAACATTGAGACCAAAGATAAATATTTAATTATCGGTAAAAGAGAAGGTAAAAGCATTGATTCTGATACTTTTTATCCTTCTGTAAATGGGCAAACAGAATTTAGAGATGAATTCCCAGAAATATACAAAACCTCTGTCTATGAAGATTATCCGACCTTAAACTACAATGATCCCTATAGGATTGATTTCGAAGGAGAAATACAACGAGAAACTTTTGCCGAGTTAAACGCACAACTTCTTGATGCCAATTGGGTCTATTATGGTTTTTCATTTCTAATGATTAACAATGAAAATAAGACATCCATTCGAAATAGGCGTATGCATTTCAATATTATCGCTAAAAACTATACGAAAGAAGAATTTTCTTCAATTGTAGAAGCTAGAGAATATGCTACTGAAAGGTTTGAAAATCAAAAAATTGTAGGATTGAAAATTAATTCTTTTTCTGCAGGATCTTTGTTTTTGTCGATTTTAAATGCATTAAATGATAATTGGAATTATATTGTAACCTTAATGACTGGAATCATAATTTTATATTTCGGTTATACGATTCAAGATGGTAGTTTTTCTACTCAAATACAATCTTTTTTATCTGTGATTGGAATCTTAATTACAACGATTACATTGGCAATGAAGTTTTTAGATTTTATACTGCGCGCATATAAAACACGATGGATGCATCAATATATATTTATCAAAAAGTTTAAAAAAAGAAACTATGAAAATAGTGTTAATAGAATTATGCATATTTTAAATAGGAAAACAAGTATTCATTCTTTTTTCAGGAAATTTAGAAAGAACCAACATACTTGGTCATATCATGCATTAACGCAACTCATGATTATTTTATATTACATTTATCAAAATAATGATACAAAAAAATTAGTTAATAAAAGTCAATATAAAATTGAATAAATTAATCATTATGAAAGTTCCGCGACAAAAACACCGATTTCTTATCGGTTTTTTGAAAAAATATGATATAGTAATTATGT
>NZ_JBSPFA010000017.1:0-74983 GCF_053848885.1 Amedibacillus sp. YH-ame10 | reverse complement strand
CAAGCAAAAAAAAGTAGAATAGATTTTATTTTTCTTTTATAGAACCTTATTTGATGTTAAAATAGATACGTAATTTGATCGAGGTGAACGTTATGAATATATATTGGATTTTATATATAGCACTTGGATATGTGCTAGGTTCCATTCCATTTGCACTTGTGATTGGAAAAGTATTTTACAAAACAGATGTTCGAAATTTCGGGAGTGGAAATCTTGGAGGTTCCAATGCTGGAAGAGTTTTAGGAAAGAATGCTGGTATTTCTGTCATTGCTTGTGACGTGTTAAAAGTTGTTCTTGCGGTAGGGATTGTATCCATCTTCGATCGTGAAGCGAGTATATGGGCTGGTTTAGCGGCTTGTATTGGTCATTGTTATCCTGTGTTTGCGGGATTTCATGGTGGTAAAGCAGTTGCGACAATGTTTGGATTCTTATTATCTACATCCATCTTTACTTTCCAAAATGGTTGGTATGTCATAATCCCGTTTATCTTCTTTGTAATTGTACTATATCTTGGAAAAATGGTTTCTTTATCTAGTATGGTTGCGGCAGTTGTTAGTACAATTTATATTAGTGTAATGCAATATGCGACTAGTATAGAAATCGTAATTGCTAGTTGGTTATTAACCATCCTTGTTATTTATCGACACAGAAGCAACATTAAGAAAATAAAGAACAAAACAGAGAATAAAATAAAATGGCTATAAGAAAAGATCATCTCATGTGAATCCCTCACAAAGATGATCTTTCTTTACTTCTTTTTATAGTGATCGTACAAATCTATACAAAGTTTGATAAACAATAGCGTAAAACATACTGTTCCAAAATAAACACCTTGAAACAACGTTAAAATCATACAAATCACATACACAACAAACAAAACCCAATACAGCACTAGTCGTCTACTCACAACATCGCCTCCATGGAAATTCACTTATCTTCCATCTTCAGTATACTACCTATTATAATATTTTTGTAGTCCATTCTTCTAAGTTCCATACTTCATCCACAATATCCATATAGAAGTCAGGATCATGGGATACTAATAAAACAGTTCCTTTGTACTCTTTCACTGCTTTTTTTAATTCTTCTTTTGCATCTACATCTAAATGGTTGGTAGGCTCATCCAACACAAGAACATTACATGGACGATTCATGATGACACATAATCGTGCTTTGGCTTGTTCCCCACCTGATAGCACATACATACCAGATTCTATATGATCAGTAGTTAAACCACATTTTGCGAGTGCTGCACGTACTTCTCCATTATTATATGCAGGATATTCATCCCAAAAATAATCAAGCGCTGTTTTTGTAGTGGATACTTCTTCTTGTTCAAAGAAACCTAATTCCACAAATGGGTCCACTTCCACACTTCCAGATAAAGCAGGTATCTTTCCCATTAAGGTTTTTAGTAACGTAGTTTTCCCTAATCCATTCACTCCCTTTATCGCAACCTTACGGTTACGCTCTAAGAGTAAATGCAATGGTGAAGTTAAGGGTTCTTGATACCCTATGATTAAATCCTTTGTTTCGAAAATAACGCGACCTGGCGTTCTTGCGGATTCAAACGAGAACACAGGTTTGATCTTTGTTTTTGGTTTTGAGATAATATCCATCTTATCTAGTTTCTTTTGTCTAGAATGTGCCATATTACGTGTTGCGACACGTGCTTTATTACGTGCAATAAAGTCTTCTAAATCATCGATTTCTTTTTGTTGTTTATTGTAGGCAGCTTCCTGTTGACGTTTTTTAAGCGCATATTGTTCTTCAAAATATTGATAATCACCTACATAACGAGTCAACTCACAGTTTTCAACGTGATAGATAATATTGACAACATTATTTAAGAATGGAATATCATGAGAAACAAGAATAAAAGCATTTTCATAATTGGATAAGAAGTTTGTTAACCACTGAATATGATCTTCGTCTAAATAGTTGGTAGGCTCATCCAAGATTAAAATCATAGGATTCTCCAACAACAACTTGGTCAATAATACTTTTGAACGCTGTCCACCAGACAGTTGACTAACATCTTTATGCAAACCAATATCCAATAAACCAAGACCACTTGCGACTTCATTAATTTTTGTATCAATCATATAAAAGCCACTGTGTTCCAATATATCTTGTATTTCCCCTACATCATTCATCATAGCGTTCATTTCATCTTCACTACAATCACACATATCTTCATACATTTTCATCATATCTGCTTCTAAATCGAACAAATGATGAAACGCATCCTGTAACACATCTTTGATACTTTTCCCTTTTTCTAATATGGTATGCTGATCGAGATATCCAGTTGTAATACGATTACACCATTCTACTTTACCTGATTCAGGAGGATTCTTTCCTGTAATAATATTTAAAAAAGTAGATTTCCCTTCTCCATTTGCCCCAATCAATCCAACGTGTTCACCCTTTAACAAACGAAAAGACACATCCTCTAATATTTGACGTCCACCAAAACTTTGTGATACATGTTCTACATTTAATATACTCATAACGACATTCCTTTCAAAATCTTGCGGGTATAGTATACCATAAACCATCGATTTCATCTATATCCCACAATTCAACATAAAAATTACAATAACGTAAGACTAAAACATACAAAGATTTGTTATAATAAAAGAAAGATAATATGAGGTGAACGACTATGGCACATGAGCACATCATGGACATCGATTTACAATGTGGACTAACACAATCACAGATCGATGATCGAATACAAAAAGGACAAGTCAATGTCCAAAGCGAAACGATCACAAAAAGTTATAAGGAAATCTTTCGTGATAATCTTTTTACGCTATTCAATTTGATCAATGCTATTTTAGCGGGTTTGATAATTTTTATTGGTTCCTTTCGTAACATTTTATTCTTAGGTGTTGTTATTTCTAATATTTTTATTGGTATCATTCAAGAGATTCGGGCAAAGCGTGTGCTTGATAAATTGTCCTTAATTACACAATTTAATATTAGAGTATTACGTGATTGCGCATGGGTCGAAATACATATGAATGAACTTGTACTAGATGATATTATGATATTATCTACAGGAAACCAAATATGTGCGGATGCCATTGTCTTGGAGGGGCGTTTGGAAGTAAATGAATCATTGGTTACAGGAGAATCTGATATCATTATTAAACATGTAGGAGATGAACTGTATTCTGGAAGTTTTATATCGAGTGGAAATGCGAAGTGCCAAGTGTTGCATGTGGGAAAAGATAATTATGCAGAACGTATCATGTGCGATGCAAAACGTTTAACGAAACACAAATCACAACTACGTGATTCTATCAACTTTATCATTAAGACCATTGGTATCATTATCATTCCTGTGGGAGTCTTATTATTTAGTAAACAGTTATTCATTACTGGAGCAACTTTTCCTGAAGCGATTGTTTCAACAGTTGCGGCTTTGTTAGGTATGGTACCAGAAGGTTTGGTTCTTTTAACAAGTGTTGCCTTAGCCGTAGGATCTATCAATCTAGCAAAACATAACACCCTTGTACAAGAACTATATTGTATAGAGACACTTGCTCGAGTAGATACGTTATGTCTCGATAAAACAGGTACCATTACAGAAGGAAATATGCAAGTAGAAGATTTGATTCCATTACATGGTGAACTCGCAGAATTGAAACAAATACTTGCGAACCTCTGTTTTTCAATCCAAGATGAAAACTCTACCTCATTAGCAATTTCATCGTATTTAAAAGAAATGAAAACAACGCAACAAGCATCTAGTATCTTGCCCTTCTCTAGTGCAAGGAAATATAGCGCCGCAACATTCGGTGAACAAGGTACATATGCTATGGGTGCGTATGAATTTATGCAAGATTCAACAGATTCTCATATTATAGAGATGATCAATATACAAGCGAACTTAGGAAACCGAGTGCTTGTTGTAGCTCATAATGAATATCCTATTAAAGATCAAGCAATTATAAAAGAAAACGAAATATTAGGACTTATTGTATTGAGTGATCCGATTCGTAAAGAAGCTCCTCAAACATTGGATTACTTTCTTTCTCAAGGTGTAGATGTTAAAGTCATTAGTGGAGATGATCCTCGCACAGTACATGAGATTGCCCGTAAGGCAAACTTAAAAAACTATGAGAAATTTATCGATATGTCTACCATACCTGATGATGATATCCCAGAAATTGTGAATCAATACACGATATTTGGTCGTGTTAGTCCTCAACAGAAAAAACTTATGATTTGTGCATTGAAAGAACAAGGACATATCACTGCTATGATTGGTGATGGTGTTAATGATGTTATGGCTTTAAAGGAAGCCGATTGTAGTATTTCGGTTGCACAAGGAAGTGAAGCAGCGAAGAATATCGCAAACCTTGTTTTATTAGATAATAACTTTGCGAATATGCCTCGTATCGTAGATGAAGGGCGACGTGTAATCAATAATATCCAAAGAGCAAGCTCTATGTTCCTAGTAAAAACAACATTTTCTACGATTTTAAGTATCTTAACACTATTCTTCATCCAGAGGTATCCTTTTGAGCCTATACAACTAACTTTAATATCCTCCCTAACCATTGGCATCCCTTCTTTCTTTTTAGCCTTAGAAGCGAACCATGCCCGTGTGGAGGGAAACTTCTTAATCAATGTATTGAGTCGTGCACTGCCAGGTGCATTGTGTGTCGTGTTAAGTATTATCTATGTAAATGTAACTTCCCTATTTTTTCCTGTATCCAATGAAATCATGTCTACGATGTGTGTGTTCTTAACTGCCGCATCTTCCTTTGTTGTTTTGTATCGAGTATCTACACCCTTTACAAAGAAACGTTTCTTATTGTTTATATGTATGTCTTCAGCATTTATTATCGCTGTTATCTTCTTACCTAAAATATTCGCCCTTGTTACATTACCGTTGTTTCAGCTAGCATTAACAGCTGGTGGTATTGTATCCATTCCATTCTTAATGGATATGATGTTTCGTTTCGGCACAAAGTTCAAGTTAAAAGAACGATTGTTAAAGGTTGGAAAATAAAGATTTATCACACCACAAGGGTATCCTTCGTGGTGTTTTTTTGTACCTTTCATACCTTGTAAGGACTTGCTATTTAAATAAAAAAAATATATACTTATACAACAGGACTTTTGAATTCATAATGCAAATCAATGAATATAGGTAACTGTATGAACTAGAAGTGATATACAGTATATCAAAGGAGGATCTTTATGAGCTTTTTGGAGCACCAAATACAGAAAACAAAGGGATTTTATAAGGAACGATTAAAAATGCTATTCCCTCTTACAACCGTTATATTTGTTCTTGTTATCGTTATTTCTTCTATCGTAATTAGTTTAAACCCAGCTTTAGCAACTCGACTGCTAATACAAACAAGTGGGATTATTGATTCCGCTATAAATCCTGCTGGATTATTACCAACCATAAGCGAGAATGCTTTTACAGGGATTATGTTAATTCTTTGTGGATGTGTCCCATTTGTATTCATTCCTATTCTGTTTGTGATGTTGAATGGAAGTATGATCGGTATCTTGTTTGGTTCGACTGCAATTTCCACGGTCACTCCTGGACTCATTTACGCATCTATCTTACCACATGGAATATTTTTGATTCCAGCTATGCTGATTGCATCAACTTGTGGTGCGTATATATGCAAATGTATTACCTTGCACCTCTTACATAAAGAACCCATCACATCCTTTAAAGAGATAGTAGTTGATGTAGGAAGAGTCTACTTGTTTGTTGTCTTACCACTAATGATACTTTCGGCAATTGTTCAAATGTTTGTTACACCATATATCATTTTACTTTTATAAATGTGCATCCTAGTGAAATAGCTAGGATGTTTTATATATATAAAAAAAACGAGGGTATTTGTAGAAGAACTACAATCTTACACCTCGTTTTAGATTACTGCTTTTGATGAATATCAAATATAATCTTTTCGATTTTGTTACCTTTTTCCAATGAATCATCCAATAAGAAAATCAAAGATGGAACTTTACGCAAGGTCATGCGTTTTGCCAACTCCGTGCGAATGAAGCCTTTAGAACGTTCTAATGCTTTCATCCCAGCTTCTTCTCTAGCCTTTTGTCCTAAGAAGGACACATAGACTTTCGCAATGGATAAATCACCCGTAACCGTAACATCCGTAATGGTAATAAAACCAATTTTAGGATCTTTCAGTTGGAATTGGATGATTTCTGATACTTCTTTTTGAATGATACCGGAAATTTTATCCGATTTTAATGTCATATTATCACCTATCGTTATTCTGGATCAACCTGCTGGTTTTCATACGCTTCTACAATGTCATTTACTTTAACATCATTGAAGTTTTCAATTGTGACACCACAATCAAATCCTGTAGATACTTCTTTTGCATCGTTTTGGAAACGTTTTAAAGAGCCTAGAACACCCGTATAAACAACAACACCATCACGAATCAAACGTACTCCACATTCTTTTTTAAGAACACCATCAGTAACCATACAACCAGCGATTGTACCAATTTTACTAGCTTTATAAATTTGACGAACTTCTGCTTGTCCGATAACAATTTCTTCAAATACAGGCGCCAACATACCTTTCATCGCATTTTCCATTTCTTCCAATGCTTTATAGATAATGTTGTGAAGACGAATTTCAATTCCTTCTTCTTCAGCTTTCTTACGCACAAGAGCGTTTGGACGAACGTTGAAACCATATACAACCGCATGAGATGCGCTTGCTAATAGAATATCAGATTCTGTAATTGCTCCTGCAGTAGAACGAATGACGTTTACTTTTACACCAGAAACATCAATTTTCTCCATGCTTGCTTTTACTGCTTCCGCACTACCTTGAACATCCGCTTTGATAATTACGTTTACATCTTGAACTTCGCCTTCTTCAATTTGGCGAGCAAGATCATCAAGTGACATTGCACTACTTGAGTTACGTTCTAAATCAATACGTTTTGTAAGTCTAGCTTCTGCTATTTGACGTGCTTTTTTATCAGAGTCGAAGGCTTTAAAGATATCTCCAGCGACTGGTACATCGTTTAACCCAATGATTTCCACTGGAGTTGATGGAAGTGCTGTTTTAATCTCACGTCCACGATCATCTGTCATTTTACGCACTTTACCAAACGCTGTACCAACAACTACTGCATCTCCTGCATTCAAAGTACCACTTTGTACAAGAAGCGTTGTTACTGGACCTCGTCCTTTATCAAGTTTTGCTTCAATTACACTACCACTTGCTGGTTTGTTAGGGTTTGCACGGAAATCGTTCACTTCAGAAACAACTAAGATAGTTTCTAAAAGATCAGAGACTCCCATTCCTGTCTTCGCAGAAATTTCCGCAAAGATAGTATCTCCACCCCATTCTTCAGGCATCAAACCATGTTCACTCATTTCAGAGATGATACGATCTTTTGTAACACCTGGTTTATCCATTTTATTGACCGCAACAATAACAGGAACTCCTGCAGCTTTCGCATGGTCAATTGCTTCCATTGTCTGTGGCATCACACCGTCATCTGCCGCAACTACGATAATTACAATATCGGTAACTTTCGCACCACGAGCACGCATAGCAGTAAAAGCCTCATGTCCTGGAGTATCTAAGAACGTAACCTTTTTCCCTTTTACATTTACTTGGTAAGCACCAATATGTTGTGTAATTCCACCAAATTCGCCTTCTGTAACATGCGTTTTACGAATGGTATCCAATAACGTTGTTTTCCCATGGTCAACATGTCCCATGATCGTTACAACGGCAGGACGCTGTTGTAAAAGTGTAGGATCGTCATCTTCTACAATTTGTTCTTCAAAATCTGTTTCATCTACGATGATTTCTTTTTCACATTCAACATTGAATTCCATACAGATCAACTGTACAGTCTCTTCATCCAAAGATGAGTTGATTGTCACCATAGTTCCCATCATAAACAACAATTTAATAAGTTCACTCGCGTTTCGATTCAGTTTATCAGCCAGTTCTCCAACACCAATTGGAAGACTGTATTTGATTTCCTTTACCTCTACACGCTCTTTCTTAGGAGGAAAATTCCCCTTTGCGTGATTGTTATTTCTTCGGTTGTTGTTATTTCCCTTTTTCTGTGGTTGTCTTGCCATATAATCACCTAGCCTTTCAAGCAAGCATGAAGCTTTTGTGCAAAACCTTCATCTAATATCGCAATGAATTTACGATTGCCAGTTCCAATCGCTGCATTCATTACGTCGCCATTCATATAAACATATGGAATATGATAAAACTCACATTTATCCATTAGTTTCTTCTTTGTATTGTTACCAACATCTTCACTGATTATTACAAGATGTACCGTATGCAAACGAAATTGGTGAAATGCTGTATCACCAGACGTTATTTTACGCGCTCTGGCCGCAAGCCCTAATAAACCGCTTACTCCATTACTCACCTGTAAACATCTCCGTTAATTGACTATAAATTTCATCCGGTATTTCACATTCTAATGCTCGTGATAATGCCTTTTTCTTTTTTGCCAATTCCACAGCTTCTACACTGCGTTTCAAATAAGCGCCTCTTCCATTCTTCTTGCCACTTTCATCGATTTCTACAACACCTTCTGGTGTACGTACAATACGAATAAGTTCTTTTTTAGGCAAGCTTTCCTGTGTAGCCAAACATCTGCGCATGGGTATCTTTTTCATGAAGCATACCTCCTTACGTTATTCTTCGTAGTATTTGTCGAATTCATCGAAGTCAATTTCATCGTGAATCCAATCGCTCTCTTCTTCTTCTTTTTGATGAAGTTCGATTTCAGCCAACTCTTCTTCTGAATAAATTGGTTTCAATTCATAATCTTTATCTTTTAAATCAAAAGTAGGTTTACGATCTTCTTTTTCTTTGTCTTTATCTTCATATTTCTTATATTTAGGTCTAGCAGGTTTTGTTTCTTGTTTACTACTAGCATCTGCCAATGTTTCAAACTTAGATTTGTATTCTTGTTTTTCTTTTACATTTAGACCTTGTGCTTTTTGTTTCTCTTTCGCAATACGAGCAGCGATTTCCAAATCCGTTTCCACGTGTTTTTCTTCTTTCACTGGTTCTTCTTTTGCGACTTCTTCTACAACTACAGCTTCTACTTCGCTTTCTTCTTCCTCGATATAAGGAGTTTCAACGAACGCGACACCTGCATCATCAATAGAAACAGCTTCTGCTTCTTCTAAAGAAGTTTCTTCGAATTTTTCAAGTTGTGCTGCTGCTTTTTCTTGTTGTTGTTTTGCTAGGAATTCAGCGCGTTGTTTCATCGCGATTTCTTTCCAATCAATATCCATTTCATTAACATCGGTTTCTGATTTGATATCAATTTTATTACCTGTTAATTTCACTGCTAAACGCGCATTTTTACCACGTTTACCAATCGCTAATGACAATTGATTATCTGGCACAACAACTAATAAACCACCACGACGGTCTTCATTTGGAATAACTGCCAATACTTCTGCAGGAGATAATGCATTTTTAATCAATTCTGTTACATCTTCGCTCCATTCAAATATATCGATTTTTTCTCCACCAAGTTCATCAATGATAACTTGTACACGTTGTCCACGAGGCCCGATACACGCACCAATTGGATCAATATTCTCATTATGAGAATACACTGCCATCTTTGTACGTTCTCCAGCTTCACGAGCAATTGCTTTAATTTCTATAATTCCTTGGAAGATTTCCGGAACTTCTTTTTCAAACAAACGTTTTACAAGCGTAGCATCTGCACGAGATACTAATACTTGCGCACCTTTTGTTTCTTTATTTACTTCAGAAATAACAACACGAATAATCTGACTTTCACGATAAACTTCATTTGGAATTTGTTGATTCTTTGGCATAATTGCAAGTGTCTTACCAATGTTTACAACACAGAACTTTTCCTCGACAGATTCAATTGTACCAAAAATCATTTCTTCCACTTTATCACAATACTCTTCATAAACAGCCAATTTCTCTGCTTCACGAATTTTTTGTTTCATAACGTTCTTTGCCAAAATAACAGCCGCTCTACCAAAGCTTGTAATATCGATTTCTTCTTCAACAAAACCTTCAAGTTCTAAATCTTGGTTAATTCTCTTCGCATCTTTCAAAGAAATTTCCAATTCATCATCTTCTACTTCTTCTACGATTAAACGCTGTTGAAATACTTTGATATCTCCGCTTTTTTCATTTACGTCAACACGTACCAAAGCATCAGGAATTTCAATATGTTTACGGAATGCTTTTGATAGTGCTTCTTGAAGTGCATCTACTACGATTTCTTTCGATAATTTACGATCACTTTCGATTGCCTGCATTGCGGCCATAAAATCTTTTAACTTCATCTCTTAAATTTCCTTTCTAAATTTTTACAGATAGACGAATCAACGCAACGTTGTTCATTTCAATCTCGATTTTCTTCTTTACAGCTTTATCCATATAATGAATCAAAACTTTATCATCTTCAAAAGATGTAAGTGTTCCTTTCACTTCAGCCATACCGGCTTTAGGATCTTTAAGTTTTACACAAACAAATTCCCCTACTGCATCTTTGATTTGCGTTTCATCACGCAACTCTCTCTCCGCACCTGGAGAGCACACTTCTAAAAAGTATTCAAAGGCAATAAAGTCTTCTTCATCCATTTTTTCTGAAATTTTCTCTGATACAGACGCACAAGTATCAATATCCATAGAACCATCTCTATGCATAATTGAAATTTGTAAGATGCGTGCATTCCCTTCGGTTTGCCATGTCACATCATACAGTTGAATATCTTTATCTAGTACGTTTGTTACCAGTTCCTTGATCTTAGTTATCTGATCCATATCATTCTCCTTTACAAGCATAATGAAGGAGTGGGAATAACCCACTCCTGTTCAAGTATCTGCTAATAATATAACACGTAATTCCTTAATTATCAAGTTTTTTTAAAGAAGGTCCTTGTTCCTCATCTTAAATAAACAAAAAATCGGTTTCCCGATTCCTTTGTCTTATTTTTCTACGATTGTTTTTCCGTTGTACTCACCACATGCACACATTTTGTGAGGAACTTTATATTCTCCACAGTTTGGACATTTTGTCAATGTCGGTGCAGCTAATTTATAATGAGTTCTACGTTTTGCTTTTCTAGTTTTTGAACCACGTCTCTGTTGAACAGCCATGTTAGCACCTCCTACTTAATCTTCACATTTGAATTCTTTCAACTTTGCTAAGCGAGGATCAATTTCATCAGATTTCTCTTTCAGATATGCTTCCTCTTTGACAACTTCCCAACCGTCACCTTTAGGATACTGCGCAAGCCCCTCTTTAACAACCTTCAAAGGAACCTCCATCAATATCAATTGAAAGATCACCGGTAATAACTCTACGACATCACCTTTTACTTCGTGTATATCTCCATCCTCGCATTTGACGAAAGAGAACACTTCCAAAGATTTAGTATGGAAATCATATTCTACATCTTCTAGAGTTATAGAACACGGTACTATCATTACTCCTTCAATATCTAGATCCGCGTATACGCGTTCGCCAGAAGTATCGTAATGAACATTTCCTGATACCGTAACATCTTGCAATCCTTTGATCTGATGCATTTTGGAAAATATCGCAGGTTCGAAATCAATACTTTCATCAAATTCGATTGTTTGATTGTTCGCCTGTAACAATTCCAATTTAGACCATTTCAAAAGAATCACCTCGTTGTCTAACCTATCCTATTATAAGGAAATTGGATAATAAAGTCAATGATTTATTGATTCCAATGGTAGGCTTATATATTAAACCATATTTTTTAAATAAAGAAAAGAGTTTTCTTTTATTTCTTCACAAGTTTAAAAGGCAACCTACATAAATCACGTTCCTATACCTTATATAGGATAAAACAATAAGAAATCCATGGATACGTGCTTCAACTTCTTTCCTTTGTAGTTTTTACGTTTCAAGACCCAATACACCCATCTAACCATCCTACAATATAATCAAACACTTCCTTACGTTGCGTTTCATTCAATATTTCATGTCGCATCCCTTCAAAGAGATGACTGTTTACATCTTTGTATCCCCTTTGTTGTAAGAATGTGTATGCTTCTTTGAATTTTTCTACTGTATCAATACATGGATCATCTTTTCCAGCAACAAACAATATAGGTAAATTTGCATTCTTCATCCCCCATCCCTTTTCATCATATACAATCTTCATAAGATGAAAAAGATTTTTAAACCCATTCAACGTAAATATAAATCCAGAATATGCATCCTTATCATAAGCATGAACATTTTCTTTATTTGCACTCAACCAATTGTTTTCACTGAAGTCTTCATTGAATCGTTTACCAAATGAGGAAAACGCCATATTATGTATAAACTTGCTACGGTGATGATCTCCTTTAAACACAGAAATAAACCCAACAAGTTTTAACGCGATAGAAGCCATCGGATTTTTACTTGGTGAACCACATACGACTAACGCATCAATTTCATCATCATATTTTTTTGTATATGCTCGAACAATCAACGACCCCATACTATGTCCAAATAAAATAACAGGAACGTTCACCTTTTGTTTAATCATAGAAATCATATGATGTACATCTTCTACGCAATGACTTCCTTCATCATCATAAAAGAACCCTAAATCATCATCACTCTTCACGCTTTGCCCATGTCCTCTTGTATCCATGATGACACAAGTAAATCCATGTTGTGCTAGATATTCCATAAATTCTAAATAGCGTTCTTTATGTTCCGACATACCGTGTACTAGATAAATTACTCCACGCAATGTCACGCCACTCTCGACATAACAACCAGACAAAGACAATCCATCCACTTTACTAGCTAGGCTAAATTCGTTTTTTATCATATAATTACCTCTTTATAACTTCATTTTAACATAACTATTCGTACAAAAACAGTGATATAATAACATTCATGTGGTATATTAAAAGAAAGAAAAGGAGGAATATAATGTATGCATATATGTGGAATCATTTGTGAATATAATCCTTTTCATAACGGACACCTTTATCATATTCAAAAAGCACGTGAAATAACAAATTGCGATTTACTTATTTGTGTGATGTCAGGTAATTTTGTACAACGTGGAGAAGCTGCAATTAGTGATAAATGGACACGCGCTGAAGTAGCCATTCAACATGGATGTGATTTGGTTGTAGAATTACCATTTCCTTTCGTTACACAAAGAGCAGATCGTTTTGCGCATGGAGCCTTGGAAGTATTGAAGCAAGCTGGTGTAGATAGTATTGTGTTTGGAAGTGAATGTGGAGATATTGATAGATTGTATGAAGCAGCACGCATGCATCTTGATATGAAATCATATCAAGATAGCGGAATCTCTTATGCGAAAGCATTAGAAAATGCTTTGCAGTTTCCTCTTTCTAGCAACGATATGCTAGGTGTGTTTTATATAAAGGAAATATTGAACACAACAATCAAAGCTCATTGTATCAAGCGTACAAATCAATATCATGATACAAAAATCATACAAAACATCAGTAGCGCAACTGCTATTCGAAAAGCACATCATGAAAATTTAGATATCACTCACACCACCAACATGAAGCCCGAACTGCTTACAGGGTTTAAAATGGATAGCTATTACCCTTATCTACAAACCTATTTATCTACAGTAGATAAAGAATACTTATCATCTTTATTTTTGGTAGATGAGGGCATTGAATCCCTACTCATAAAACAAGCCAAACAGCATATTGATTTTGAATCATTTCTAAACGCTTGTACATCGAAACGTTATACAAAAGCAAGCATTCAAAGAACTTGTATACACATACTCACACAAACTACAAAGAAAGAAATTGATGCACTTAAAGAACCAGATTACCTTCGTGTATTGGCTTATAACGCAAAGGGGCAAGCACATCTTCGCAAGCTCCAAGATGAAGATGTGGTGGTTGCCTCTACCTTCAAAAACATTCCAGATGGTTATCGTGAACTGGAGTTACGATCCACTATGGCATATGCTTATCCTTACGATTTACAAAAACGTCAAGAAATCATAAAACGTGAACTCCTTCCGGCGGTATGTGTAAAATGAACTGGTTTATAGGAATTATATGTTTTGTTATCATGGCAAACATTTACCTTTGGATGATGTTTCCCTCTCGTAGAAAAATGAAGCACGCACACTATGATGCTTGTATTATTTTAGGAAGTCCAGCAAGCAAAGATGGCACATGTTCACGCATGCAAAGAAGCAGAATGGATCGTGCCATCGAATTGTACAAAGCAAAAAAAGTGACTACCCTTATTATTTCTGGAGGATGTGTGTGTAATTCATATAGTGAAGCTAGTGTGATGAAAAGCTATGCAGTGTCCAAGGGTATCGATGAGGCAAATATTATATTGGAAGAACAAGCACGAAACACTTATGAAAATTTGTTGTATTCAAAAGAGCTATGCAAACACTACAATTTACACACTGTCATTGTAGTGACAAGTAACTTCCACGTTCGTAGAGCCAGCTTCTTTGTACATAAATTTTTCGAAGATTATTCTATGGCAGGTACTAGAAAGCGTGAAAAAATACGTCATTATATATCTGAATACTTTAGAACGTGGAATACATTACGTATTGAATATTGTAAAAAAATTACAAAAAATTAGATTTTTATTAAAAAAGCTTACATTTTGTAGTAAAATGTAAGTATAAGGTATAAATCATATGAATTGGTCCATATGAAAGAAGAAGGGTGAATAGCATGGTAAATAAGTTAATAAAAAACAAAAAGGGGTTTACTCTAATGGAAATCATCGTTGTGCTAGTAATTATGGGGATTCTACTAGCAATTGCAGTCCCTGCAATTATGGGATATGTAAAAAAAGCAAATGATGCGAAATTTTTGTCTGTAGCCAGAGTAGTAAATGTAGAAACGCAGGCATACATGGAAGAATATATGTTAAAAAATCCAACAACGAAAACAGGAACAGAATTTAACGAAAAAACAATCGTTCATTTCAAGAGTCTATTTGCAGGTTCACTTGCAGATCCATCAAAATTAAAACCGATAAAAGCAATCACTGATGGACTCATTGATGTATCTTTCCCTGATGACTATACGATTGTTTCTGTTGATGTAGAATTTGACAATATGGTTCCTAAAATGGCTAATAAAAGACCTCTGAATGGATGGCAATACGACGATACAAAACTCACACATACCGTTACAAAAGTTTCCATCTTCATTATGAACAAAAACACTTCTGATGTAAGATGTATTGTCACTATGTTTAACAATCAAATGTATATGTTTTCAAGTATGCAAGAAATTTATGAATCACTTGATAAATTAGAACCACAGGCTCCTATTTTAGCCCTTAGTTAATTGAATCTCATTTGTTTTAGATTCATATAAAGCAGTATAAAATTCTTCATGAACTTGAATTACAGAAACTAAGAGAAAACCGTTTCTTTCATACATTTCTCTTAGTTTTTTCTTATGCTCTCTTACATCCAGTTTTACTTGTGGATATCCTTTTTGTTTTCCAGCCTCTTTAAAGTAAACAATCATTTGATCCGCAAAACCCTTCCCAGCATCCATTGGATGAACACATAGTTTATGCAAGTACAAAGACTCCCCTTTCGGTGCTGATGGCCAATATAATACATCTTCATCCACGAGCATCATGGCACTCGCAATGTGTCCATCATATATTCCTACATAACAATCAGATATAGTGTATAACTTGGATAACTCTTCCCAGGTAACATCTTCAAGATTCCATTGATGCATTTGATGAGCATCGTTGTATAACACTCTTGCACGATACAATTCTTCTATTTCCTCTACATCACTATCCAAAGCCTGACGTATATATAATTTATGATCTTTCATACCCCTTATTTCCTTTCAAAAAAAGATATGAGTGTTTGCTCATATCTTTACAAAATAACACGTTCTACATGTTGAACACTATTTATCTTTCGCAAATTAGCAATCAATGTTTGTAAGTGTGCCGCATTGGTTACAACAACTGTCATTTTTGTCGTTGCACTAATTCCATCTGCTTCCACAGTTGAATCTACATGTTGAAGTCCAGCTTTACATTGTGAAACCACGGTCACAATATCGCTCAATAAGAAATTTCGATCAGTAGAGTTCACAATTAATTTTACTTCATAAGTTTTCTGTTCTAAATTTTCATCCCAGTCAACATCAATCAAACGTTTCTTTTCATGTATAATATTTGGACAATCTGAACGATGTACTTTAACACCCTGTCCTTTACTAATATAACCAACAATGTCGTCTCCAGGAACAGGACAACAACAAGCTGCCAGAGATACTTTCATAGAATCGATTCCCTCAATGTGAATTCCAGTTTGAGAAATCTTGCGTTTTCGATCTTGTTGGCGATTAAAAAGTTTCGCTAAGACTTCATTATCCAATGGTACACTTACCTTATGTTTTACAAGACGTTCAATCACCGCAGGTAATGACACTTGTTTTACACCGATTGCATACATTAAATCTTGATAAGAATTAAAGCTCAAAGAACCTGCGATATTTTCGATTTTCTTTACATCTTTATAAGTATCTACATCTAAATTACGACGTTTCAACTCATCCTCCAACATCTCCTCACCTTTTTTTACATCCAGTGTACGACGTTCACTTTCTTGTTTTTGGAAAAAGGATCGTATTTTATTACGAGCATGAGCAGATTTCACTATTTTTATCCAGTCTTCACTTGGTCCAGGAGATTGTTTGCTCGTACGAATACTAACGACGTCTCCTGTCTTTAATTTTGAGTTCAAAGGCATAAGAACTCCATTGATAGTAGATCCAACGGTATGATGCCCAATTTCCGTATGCACACGATATGCAAAATCAATTGGAGTAGAACCATTTGGTAACGCAATAACTTTTCCTTTTGGAGTCATAACATATACATTCGCCTCAAAAATATCCTTTTGAAGCAAATTCATATATTCCATAGCATCGTCATTCACTTCATCACTCATAACACTGAAATCTTTAAACCAGTGCAATTGTTCTTCGATTTCTTCTTGATGAATTTCTTTTCCGTTATTTTCTTTATAACGCCAATGTGCCGCAATCCCTTGTTCAGCGATTTCATCCATTGTTTCTGTTCGGATTTGAACTTCAAAGATATTTCCATCTTCTGCCACAATAGTTGTATGTAAAGACTGATACATATTTACTTTAGGCATCGCGATATAATCTTTAAAGCGTCCTGGAATTGGACGGTATTTCGCATGAATGTACCCAAGAATTTCATAACAAGCAGTATCTGAATCTGTAATAATACGAATCGCAAGTAAATCCAAGATTTCTTCGAATCGTTTATTTTTTGTCATCATTTTCTTATAAATGCTATACAAATGCTTTGAACGACCAAATATTCGATACTTTAACTGATGTTCTTCCATCAATCTAGAAATATCAAAAATCATATGTTTTACTTGTTCATCGCGTTCTGTTTTTCGTTTCTCAACCAGTTTTGCGATTTCATAGTATTTTTCATTATCCAAATATTGAAAACATAAATCTTCCAATTCATTCTTGATGTCACTAATACCAAGACGATGAGCGATTGGAGCGTATACTTCCAAAGTTTCGGAAGCAATCTTCTTTTGTTTCTCTTCACTCATGTATTGTAATGTACGCATATTGTGCAAACGATCTGCCAATTTGATTAAAATAACACGTACATCCTTTGCCATCGCAATAAATATCTTACGATGATTACTAGCTAAATACTCTTTTTCATCTTTGAACTTTAAAGCACCAATTTTAGTAACAGATTCTACAAGCGAAGCGACTTCCTCACCAAAAGAGTCAGTGATTTCCTGTATGGTAACATCACAATCTTCTACTACATCATGAAGAAAACCTGCCGCAATTGTTTTAGGACCAGTTCTCAACATTGCCAATATATATCCTACTTGTATCGCATGGATGATATATGGTTCCCCACTTTTACGATATTGACCAGTATGATTTTTTTCAGCACATAAATATGCTCTAGTAATTAAATCAATGTTTTCATCTTTTTTGATATACTTCTTTATCTCTAACAACAATTCACTAAATGTTACAACATTTGTGCTAACCATACTTTTCACCTCGCTTTCACAAAAGAGGAAATCCTCTTGTTCTATTTTAATACGTCATGATGGATAATATATTGATATCCTTCAATAAATCTCTACCATGTAAATCTGACAATTCAATTAAAAAAGCACAGCCTACTACATCTCCGCCTAATTGATGAATGATTTCAACGGTAGCCTCTACAGTTCCACCAGTGGCCAAAAGATCATCAACAATCAAAACTTTTTGCCCTTTGGTAACACCATCCTTATGAACATGCAATTCATTACTTCCATATTCTAAATCATAAGAAACACTTACCGTTTCACGAGGTAGTTTTCCTGGCTTACGAACTGGTACAAATCCAATCCCTAATTCATATGCAACAGGACATCCAAAAATAAATCCTCTTGATTCAGGCCCTACAATTACATCCGCACCAACTTCTTTTGCAAATGCAATCATTCGATCACAAGCTTCTTTAAATGCCTTTCCATCCGCCATCAATGGTGTTACATCACGAAACAGAATGCCTTCCTTTGGAAAATCAGGAATATCTGCAATATACTCTTTTAAATTCATGGTACTTCCTCCTGTACTTATTCATTTATTATATCAAATTCTTCATTAAAATGCATTAGCTTATCGTGCTTCTAAAACAAATATATTAACTTTTTTACGCTTCATAAAGGTGTTTACCCTAAGATTTCCTAGGAAGCTAATTTGTTTGTGATCTGCAAGTCTAGTGAAGGCGTCTTGGCAACGAAAATACATCGCTTCACATGTATCATTAATCACCCATTTCGCATGTACACCTTGACTTAACGCCTTCATCGAAACAACTGGTACATCTTCTAAATAAAACAATGGTTCTTCGAACCCATTTCCAAATGGAGCTAATCTAGATAGACTTTCTACTTCTTGAATAGATAGTTCATCTATGGATACAGGAATCACTTCATATATCTTTTCTTCATGAAATTCAATATCCTTCATTTTATTGTTTACATAATCTTGGATAACCTGCTTTTTCTCATATGAAAATCCAATACCCGCAGCTGCTGGATGACCACCATAAGCACTCAATTCTTTCATACAATCATTAAAAAATGTAGTTAAATCTAATAAATTACCACTTCGAATACTGCCTTTAAAGGTAGATTCACTCTGTGCAACAACCATAACAGGCTGATGTAGCTCTTCTTGTAGTTTACCCGCCACAATTCCTGCCATACCCTCGTGAAAAGAATCATGAAACAATAATTGGAAACGATATTCATCATGCACCAGTGATCTTGCCACATCGACCATTTCATCACTCATAACCTTTCTTTGATCATTTAAGTTATGAATCTGTTTCGACATATTCATAATATCATCACGATTTGATGACATCAAATAACGAACGGTATTATTCGCATTTGCCATATCTGCCAAACGCCCTGTTGCGTTTAACTTTGGTACGATTTGAAAGGCAATCATCATCTCATCCCATTGAGGATAGCGATCATTTGCCAACATTTGTACTGGTAGACATACCCCTTGTTTTAAATAAGAAATACCCAACTTTACAATCGTTCTTGTTTCTTTTCGTAGTTGCATAACATCACCAATGGATGCCACACAAGCGAGTACCACATGTTCTTTAATCTCTCCTAAAAGAGCACGCGATATCTCCAAAGCAACACCCGCTCCACTTAGGAATGAAAAATCATCTCCCATATGTTCTGGATGCAACAAATATAAACATGGAAATTCCTCATCCATGGAATGATGATCACTTACGATGACATCAAGCCCAAGCTTTTCTGCTTCTTTTAACGCATCAAATGCTTTCACACCATTATCTACTGTTATGAGTAATGTGTACCCTTTTTCATGTGCCATGGTTACTGTATGTAACTGAAGTCCATACCCCTCTTTGAATCGATTCGGAATATAAAAACCACAATCTACGCCATACTTATTTAACGCATCAACAAGTATGGTAGTAGCGCATATTCCATCCGCGTCGTAATCCCCACAAACCAACACTTTTTCTTTATTTACCTTTGCCAAATAGATACGATCTACTACTTCTTTCATACCACTTGCCAGCATAGGATTTATAAGAACCTTTTCTTGAAGATGTTCTTCAATTTCTTCATCACTCATTTGTTTCGATGCAAGCACCTTTGCACAAAGAGAAGAAAGTGAAAAGCGTTCTTTTATTTCTTTATATCGTTCAATATCTAATTCTTTTATATTCATAATTATCACCGTTTGTAATCATATCACAATTTACACCAGATTACGAAACAAAAGACCTAAAAAAAAAAACAGGTATTACCTGTAGTTTATGCTTTCACTTCAAACATATCTTCAAAATCATGAAGTTTCATCTTAGAACCTAATATCACTGCCTGTGTTGATAAATAAGCAACCACTTCACCAACCGTAAGTGAATTAATATCATCTAATGCTTTATGTATACTTTCAGGTTTACGCACTTTCCAATTTCCTTCAAGTGTACTTTCTATATGTTCATATGTTAAAGAAGACAATTCCCGTCGAAGCTCATTTGCTTTCAGGGTAATCGCTAAACGGATATATTTTTCATCAAATTCATTCGCATTACTCATACGTTACCCCTCACTTTCATATGAAGTATTATAGCATGTATTTTTGTGTTTGCGTTATGAAACTATATTTACATTTTTGATATATTTTACATTTTAGAAAGAGTAGGTATCTTACATGAAGAAAACCATTATACGATCCACCATACTTTTAATTATTGTCTCTGTTATCGCAAAAATTTTGTCATTTATTGTGCGTATTATGTTAGCTAGAACCTTAAGTGAACAAGCAATGAATTACTACACCCTAGCTTCACCCACCATGGTGTTTGTCATTACGCTTGCGCAAATGGGTATACCCACTGCATTATCAAAGGTAATTGCACAAAGCAAAACTCCTAATAAATCCATGAAAGTAAGTATCTTATTATCTGTGTTAAACAATGTAGTTATTATTTTGTCGTTCTTAATCATTCTCCCCATGTTAGCACAATACGTATTGAAACAAAATGAAATCAAACCTGTGCTCTATGCCATCCTCCCTCTCATTCCCTTTGTCACTATATCAGGTCTTCTCAAAGGATACTTATATGGAATACAGCACCACATACAGGCAACCAGTTCACAAATCTTCGAAGAATTAGCTCGCATTATTTTTTTATTTGTGGTCTTTAGTTTACACCCTGACATGAGCGCCATTCAAATGGCACAATACACCATGATTTCTGTAACGGTAGGTGAAGTCATCAGTATGTTGTTTATGTTGTGTTCTATACGTATAAAAAAACATACGTTATCACGTATCCCACATTTGTTCCTAGATTTAAATCGTTCTTCATTTTACGAGATATTAAGTGTATCCCTTCCCATGACCGGAAGTAGACTTATTGGTTCTTTGACTTACTTCTTCGAACCCATCATTATGGTCATGGGATTAAGTAGTATTGCGGCTGGTTCCATGATATCTGCATATGGACAATTAAACGGTTATGTGTTGCCCATTATCACAATGCCTTCCTTTATCACAGTTACCTTAAGCAACTTTTTATTGCCCTCCTTTACGTATCATTACTCTCGTGGAGATATAAAAAATGCTAAGAAACTGTTCAACGTGATTATAAGTTGTTGCTTTTTTATTGGAATATGTTGTAGCTTTGCTTGTTATTTTTATAACGAAGAACTATTGACGTTGTTTTATCACAACACTAGAGGAGCTCATATCCTGAAACAACTTGCTTGGCCATTTGCCTTATTCTCCTTACAAGCTCCCTTATCCAGTATGTTGCATGCATTATCTCGCAGTAAAAAAACAGTTCTTGATACCTTATTAGGATCAGTTGCTCGTTTATCCTGTGTCTTCTTTTTAACACCACTTTTAGGCAATACATCTTTATTTATAGGATTGGTTCTTGGAATGCTATTAACAACAATCACACACGCATTGCGACTTGGTGTAGCACTTCATCAGGATGTTAAGAAGAATGCTTCTTACCCAACTCCTTTTTAATCACATAAAACCCATCTTTTTGATACATGCATAAAAAAACATCATGAATATCATCAATCCCCTCTTTCTTCAAAGATTCAACTAACCAAGTTTCATCGTATTTCAAATCAGCTAAAGCATCTTTGTTTACAATACCATCGTTGATTAAAGGATCTGGATGTTTCACTTTACATTGTTTTTTTGGAATGATGCTTAACTCTCCACTATTCTCCAATACTGCAAAGGCTACTTCATCTGGTGTGCATAAGTCTTTGCTTCTAATTTGTGACATTAAATCATCGATATTATAACGCTCTTTTTTCATCTTATCCTGATTGATATGTCCATTATGAATTAAGATGACGGATTTCCCATCAAATATATCTCGAATCTTTTTACTTTTTAGTAATATCCAAGAAATTGCTATCTGCATAATTGCTAAGGTAAAAATTGGAACTAAGGATTTCATAATACTTTCCTTTGTTTCCGCAATTGACAAAGCCAACAACTCACTCATAACAAGGTAGATAACAATATCAAATACCGATAACTCTCCAACTTCTCTTTTTCCCATGACACGTAAGGATAAGATGATTACGAAATACACCACAAAGCATTTACTCATCAAAATAAAATAGGTATTCATTTTCCGTTTCCTCCTGCATAGTTTTCCTATATCGTTCATACAATTGACTGAGGTGAACATTCATGAAAAACAAAGTTCAAATATATGTACAATCAATTGCCATCGTATTGATACTCACAATGTTATTTTCGCTTGTTTTTGCTTCTTTATACTATTTTAATGTAATTCAAACAAACACGTTTCATATCTTAAATTGGATCAGTGGAATTCTAGCATTTGGTGCAGGTGGCTTTTGGATTGGGAAATGCATAGAAAAAAAAGCGCTTTTCAACGCTTTTCTAGTATTGTTTGTGGTATGTATTCCTGCTTTACTCTTATGTGAACATACCTTATTAGGATATATAGAAGTTCTTAGCAAACTTCTTTCTTATATGGCAGTATGTTTATTTATTTATACTACAAAGCATAAATCATAATTATTTTGAAAATAGACCTTCATTAATATTATACCCTAAATGTTGATAAGCTTTCTCTGTAACAATTCTTCCTCTAGGAGTACGGTTGATAAAACCAATCTGCAATAAGTAAGGTTCATACACATCTTCTAGTGTCATCGTTTCTTCACCAATACTGCTAGCTAATGCATCCAAACCAACTGGTCCACCTTTGAATCGATCAATGATTCCTTTTAAGTATTTATGGTCAACATTATCTAGTCCCAAATGATCAACTTTTAGTTTATCAAGTGCCATAGCCGCAATTTCTTTTGAAATAATGCCATCGTTCATGACTTGCGCAAAATCACGAACTCTTCGAAACAAACGATTCGCAATACGTGGAGTTCCACGAGAACGAAGTGCAATTTCCAATACCGCTTCTTCTTCTATTTCAGTATCCATCACTCGAGAAGTTCTTGAAATGATTTGTTGTAATTCTTCCAACTCATAAAATTCTAATTGTGAAACAATCCCAAAACGATCGCGTAAAGGCGCAGTTAAATCACCTGCACGTGTAGTAGCACCAACTAGTGTAAAGGGTGGTAGTTCTAAACGGATAGAACGAGTGGTGTTGCTTTCTTTCCCTACTAATATATCAATACAGTAGTCTTCCATTGCAGGATATAACACTTCTTCTACTTGCTTAGGAAGACGATGAATTTCATCGATAAACAACACATCCCCAGCTTGAAGTGTTGAAAGAATCGCTGCCAAATCACCACTTTTTTCAATAGAAGGTCCACTTGTAGTTTTGATACTTCCTCCCATTTCATTGGCAAGAATATAGGATAACGTTGTTTTTCCTAACCCTGGAGGACCATATAGTAATACATGATCCAATGCTTCATTTCTTTGTTTTGCGGCTTCAATGAACACGTTCAAGTTTTCTTTAAGCTGACGTTGTCCAATATATTCACGTAACGTTTGAGGACGAAGAGTAGCTTCATCATCAAAGTTCTGTGTTTCTGCCGAGATCATTCTGTCCATCTACTAAACTCCTTTTCTTTTCGCAAGCATACTTAAAGCACTACGAATATACTGATCACTACTTAAATCAGATTGTTTACTCAATTCTTTTTTAATACTATTGATTTCTGCATTCTTATATCCAAGTGCTTTCAATGCTTCTAATGCATCCAATAACTCTGCATTTTCTTTAACTTCTATTTCGACTACTTCTTCAACAAGTTTTCCCTTTAAGTCTAAAACAATCTGAGAGGCACTCTTTGCCCCAATACCAGGAAGTGTCTTCAATAATTTTACATCATTATTTTCGATTGCCTCCACCATTTTTTTGACAGGACAAACTGCTAACATACTCAAAGCCGTTTTAGGACCCACACCTTTTACAGAAATAAGCTGTAAAAAAAGATCATGTTCTTCCATGGAAGTAAACCCAAATAACGTTATGGCATCTTCCCGGACATGTTGATAAGTATATAAAATCACTTCACTTTGCAAAGAAACAACCGTTGGATTACTAATGTAAACACGATATCCAATCCCGTTATTTTCTATGATCAATGAATCGTTGCTATAACTATGTATAATTCCTTTAATAAATGCTATCATTTTTCATCACCTTTTATATTTTACCATGGAACATAAAAGAAAAACAGTGCAAAAGCACTGTTCGCTCTATTAAACCAAATCTAGCAATTCTCCTAAGAAGCTCCAACTGATTGCACCACAATACAGTCCATAGAACAATGTAATAATAAACACCTGTGCAGGTATGAGTGCAAACAAGAACGCTATCCACCCATCTACCATAAAGGGAGGCATAGAATCTAAATTAAGGAAATAAACAATAAAATATAAAATACATAACGCCAGTATGGAAAGTACAATTCTTCTTTTATGTTTTATTTCTTTGCTTTTCTCTTCTAAGAAACGATTTAAATCCACGCTTCCTTCATGATTTATACCAACCATATCAAATGGTTTATGATATACACCTTCTCCACTATGCAATAGCAATACCTGCTTTACATTTTGTCCTTTGCTAATCACGTTGCTTTGCACAGCACTTTCCATAGTTACCCCATACACAACATCACAAATATATTCGTATTGTTCTAGTTTTTTTACTTCTTCTAATTTCCAAATATCATGAAGGTATAAATACATAACACGATGTTTTGCCGCAAGTTCTTCAAACATAGAAAGACACGCATCATCCATCAGGACTTTTTTATCTACATAGATATGATATTTCCTTTGCATTAACATATTATCGACCCTCTCTTACATTTCTTATTTTTCTTATTTAATTGTAACATAAGATTACGATATGGTCAACGCAAGATAAAATCATTCTTATTTAACATCTAAATCGATGGATACAGGACAGTGGTCAGAACCAAAAATATCCGTATGAATGTGTGCTTCTTTTATTTTATCTTTTACATCATCGGATACAACAAAGTAATCGATTCTCCACCCAGCATTTTTTTCACGAGCTTTAAAACGATAACTCCACCATGAATAACAATCTCTTACATCTGGATATAAATAACGATAGGAATCAATAAACCCACTCTCTAACAAGCTCGTCATTTTCCCTCGTTCTTCATCTGTAAACCCAGCATTTCTACGATTTGTCTTCGGATTCTTTAAATCAATTTCTTGATGCGCTACATTCAAATCGCCACAAAGCACGACAGCTTTCTTCTCTTTTAACTTTAATAAATACGCTTTAAAATCATCTTCCCACCCCATACGATAATCCAATCGTAACAGTTCATCCTTTGAATTAGGAGTATATACACATACCAAATAAAACTCATCATATTCACATGTAATCACACGTCCTTCATGATCATGTTCATCTATTCCAATGCCATAAACAACACTTAACGGCTCGCGTTTTGAAAACACCATTGTTCCACTATAGCCTTTCTTATCTGCACTGTTCATATATTGTACATAACCAGGTGTTTCTATTTCTAATTGTCCTGGTTGCATTTTTGTTTCTTGTATACAAAATATATCCGCATCTATCTCACGAAAGAAATCCATAAACCCTTTCGTCATACATGCTCGAATTCCATTTACATTCCAAGATACCATTTTCATATTCATTACCTCCATCTATAGTATATATGATAGCGGATTTCTTATAAAATGACCAGTGATATCCACTTTAAATGCACTCCTTTTACTTTCAAATAAAAAAAGGATTATCTCAATCCTTTTTATGTAGGTAGTTATCAAATGATTTGTATTAGTCTACAAATTCAAATTCAATGCCACAAAGGTTAATCATATCTCCGTCTTGACATCCAGCCTTACGAAGTGCATCATCGATTCCCATTTTACGCATTTTACGTGCGAATCGCATGAAGTCTTCCTCATTATCAAGTTTGCTCATTTTGAATGAACGTTCCATTTCTTCTCCAACAAGTTCCCAATTACCATTTCCAAGATTTTTAATCTCAAAGGCTGGTGCTTCAGGTTCAAATTTGTATAATACACCTTCTGCATCTTCATCCACTTCTTCATCATTGTAAAGTGGAAATTGTGGTGTTGTTTCCAACAAGTCTGCAGCACGGTATAATACAGGATCTAATCCTTCCGCAATAATGGTAGTAGTCTCAAATACTTCGATATCCGGATAAGCTTCTTTGAATCGTTTTAAATTTTCTTGAGCTCCCTCCAAATCCATCTTATTTGCAATTATTACTTGAGGACGTTCCATCAAACGGTATTCATAATTTGCTAATTCATCATTGATGATACGGTAATCTTCAACAGGATCACGTCCATCGTTCGCCCCCATATCTACAACGTGTAAAATTACTCGACAACGTTCGATATGACGTAAAAATTGATGTCCTAATCCTTTTCCTTCACTCGCACCTTCAATCAATCCTGGTAAATCTGCCATAACAAAGCTTCTTCCATCACTAACTTGGACCATTCCTAGATTTGGCGCAATCGTTGTAAAGTGATAATCCGCGATTTCTGGTTTTGCTTTTGTCACCACTGACAATAACGTAGATTTTCCAACAGATGGAAATCCTACCAATCCAACATCAGCTAATACTTTCAACTCTACCTGGATATCAAATTCATCTCCAGGCGCACCTAGCTCACTATATTGTGGTGCCGTATTTTTACTAGATTTGAAATGATAATTCCCTTTTCCACCTTTCCCACCTTTGGCAATGATTTCTCTTTGCCCATGACGAGTAAGGTCCGCAATGATCGCTCCAGATTTTGCATTCTTCACAATCGTTCCCTGAGGAACCTTCACTACGAAGTCATCTCCGCTAGCACCATGCATCTTTTTGGTCTTTCCATTTCCACCACTTTCCGCAAGCACCTTCTTTTGGTAACGAAGATCTAATAAGGTTGTGCGTCCTTCATCAACTATGAAGACAACATTCCCACCATTTCCTCCATCACCACCACTTGGTCCTCCGAAAGCTACATATTTCTCACGGCGAAAAGATACGATACCATCGCCACCTTTTCCAGCCTTAACATGAACTTTAACTCTATCTATAAACATTGGGTATACCTCCTATCTTAGGATATCCAAAAATAAAATCCCCTAGTCGGGGATTTGTTTCATTACGCTTGTGGGTAGACAGAAACTTTTTTCTTGTCTTTACCTAAACGTTCGAATTTAACGATACCGCTTACTGTCGCAAACAATGTATCATCTCCACCTCTACCAACATTTGTTCCTGGGTGAATTTTTGTACCACGCTGACGATAAATGATTGATCCTGCATTGCAGAACTGTCCATCAGCTAACTTAGCACCTAAACGTTTTGAAGCAGAGTCACGTCCGTTCTTAGTAGAACCAACACCCTTTTTAGACGCGAAGAACTGAATATCTAAAGTAAATTTCATAATCACACCTCCTGATCGTTTAATTTTATATTGTTTTGATAATTTTCTTCAAGAGTTCGCAATTGAATCACATATGCCTCTAACAACATCTGTACTTCTTTGCTCTCTTGTTGTAATCCTATATTGATTTGTGATTCGCTAATATTGAAATCACAAGCACCATTCACCAGCTCATCCAATGCATTCATCATTCCAAATGTAATGGAACTAACCCCTGCACAGACAAGGTCCTGACCGTGTGGTCCTGAATCCGCATGTCCAACAACCGTGATATCACGAATGATAGAATCTTTGCGTCTGATGGATACCTTAACCATATTAAGCCTCGATAGATTCGATTGTTAATTTAGTATAAGGTTGACGGTGTCCCTGTTTACGATGAGAGCTACCTTTTTTCGCTTTATATTTATAAACGATAATTTTCTTAGCTTTCCCTTGTTTTTCAACTTTTGCGTTTACTTTCGCACCTTTAACGTAAGGAGTTCCAATTTTAGTTGTTTTGTCTGAACAAGCTACTACCTTGTCAAATACAACTTTGTCACCTTCTTGAACGTCTAATTTTTCTACAAAGATTGTAGAACCTTCTTCTACGCGGATTTGTTTTCCGCCTGTTTCGATAATTGCGTACATGTATCGCACCTCCTTCTATATTGTTTAAGACTCGCCATATAAGGTGATGATTTCTCATTCTTATACCTTTTCTGAGCGGTTGTAAATCCAAAAGGACATACAACGTAGTTAGTTTACCACAAAACGTTTTAATTCGCAACGTTTTTTTCACTTTTATTCATCTATGAAAAATGAATAGAAAGTTTTATAGATTCTCCCTTATATCATACTTCCTGTGTTTCAATACGGGTGATTTTCTTAATCAAACAAGAGTTATCTCGTTTTTCATCAATCACACCTTCCACATAAAAGTAATTCCCTTTCACAAGTTCTCCTGCGTGGATTTCATATAGATTTGGCATACATACCAAATCAAATTTACTTGTTTCATCCGCAACAATTAAAAAAGCCATTAAATCTCCTTTTTTTGTTCGATGTTGTTTGATACGTTCAAGAATACAAATGAATTTAACATATCCTTTTTTGTTATGTAAAGATATGATGGATGGAAGCGTTGCATTGACCTTGCTACGCAGTTCTTCAATTGGATGTTTTGATAAATAAAATCCAATCATTTCTTTTTCTTTCTCTGCACGAAGTGCACTATTTTCCTTAATGGATATAAGCGCAGGTTTTGAAACTAAATCAAAATCAAAGAGTACTTGATCAGCATCTTCTATTTTAACCAAATCTCCATAACGCAATGCATCATCTAAAGAGGCTATCATACTTGCACGGTTAATTTTAAAACAATCTAATGCTCCAGCAAAAATCAAAGTTTCCATTATCTTTTTATTAATTTTATAACCACACATACGAGCCACAAAATCAAAGTAATCTTTGAATTTTCCTTTTTCATTTCGTTCTTCTATGATTTGAACACACAAAGCACTTCCAATTCCTTTAATTCCTAAAAGTGGATAGCGTAGTGCATTACCTTCAATTTCATAAGTACCACTCGAAGAGTTGATGTCTGGAGATAGAATTTGAAGTTTACGTTTCTTTGCCTCAAATACATATTCACTTGTTTTTGTTTCAGATCCTATCACTGAATTTAGTAAACTCATAAAGAAATATAAAGGAGCATTTGCTTTTAAGTATGCCATTTGATACGCAATCATACCATAGGCAACGGAATGCGCACGGCCAAATCCATAGTTAGCAAATTTCATAATCAACTCATACACATGTTCTGCGACTCGTTTCTCAAATCCTTTTTGTATAGCTCCATCAATAAAATCTTGTTGAAGTTTAATAAGTTCACTTCCCTTTTTCTTACTGATTGCTTTACGAAGATTATCTGCTTTCCCAAGTGAAAATCCAGCCATGGTTTGCGCTGCTTGCATAATCTGTTCTTGATAGATCATGATACCATAGGTATGTTTTAATATCGGTTCTAATACAGGATGAATATAATCGATTGTTTCAGGGTGTTCTCTGCGTTTTAAGTATTCTGGTATGTTCTCCATTGGTCCTGGACGAAACAATGCAACTGTCGCCACAATATCTTCGAAACAGTGTGGTTTCATCTGACGAATCAGATTTTTCATACCTTCACTTTCTAATTGAAAAACACCCATAGTGTCTACTGCTTGTATCAATTGAAAGGTTTTCTTATCGTCCAAAGGAATTCTCATGATATCAAAATCTTTTTTCGCACCCTTTTGAATATGACGAACAACATCATCAATAATCGTTAAATTACGTAGTCCTAAAAAATCCATCTTAATCAAACCTAGTTCTTCCATATATTCCATGGTAAACTGACTTGCACACATTCCTTCATCCACATCAATCAATGGGCACACTTCTTCAATCGAAACATTCGACATAATAATTCCAGCAGCATGCAAAGAGGAATGTCGTGGCAATCCTTCGAGTTGTTTACTAACCATAAATAATTGTTTGTATTTATCGGAAGAATTGATCATTTGTTTAAAACGAGGAACATTATGATAGGTATAATCAAGTGTTACCTTTGGCATATAAGGCACCATTTTACAAAGGGTATCAATCTCTCGAATATTGATATTCATAGAACGTCCAACATCCCTTAGCACTTGTTTTGCGGCAAGTGTATTAAAGGTAATAATATGTGAAACACGATGTGTTCCATATCTTTCTTTTACATATTGAATAACTTCATCTCTTCGATTATCAGGAAAATCCGTATCGATATCTGGCATAGACACACGTTCTGGATTCAAAAAACGTTCAAATAATAAATCATATTTGATAGGATCCACATGGGTAATCCCCAAACAATATGAAACTAGAGAACCCGCGGCGCTTCCTCGGCCAGGTCCTATATAAATATCTCTCGTCTTAGCGAAACGAATAAAATCCCATACAATAAGAAAGTAATTTGCATATTGCATACGTATAATGATATCCAATTCATAATCCAAACGTTTTTGATAAACGGTAGGTATTTGTTTGAAATCCATACGTTTCATAAGTCCTTTTTGACACAAACTACGTAAAAATTCCTCGCTCGTCACATCATATTTGTTTTGGAATTTAGGAAGGACTGCTTTAGCAAATTGCATCTTAACCTGACACATAGATGCTATTTCATCACTTCGTTTTAAATCATCTTCCTCATATAATGCTTCCATTTGTTGCATAGAGCGAAAATATCTCTTTGGACTATAATTCAACATTTTATCATCCACAGATACTCCTTGTGCAATCGCACAAAGTGTTTTATAGCTTTCTTCTTCTTGTTCATTTTTAAAATACACTCTTGAAAGTGCAACTGTTAAGATGTCCATTTCTTTACAAATGGATTTTAAAAATGGATTCTTACTTGCCAATAATCCAGAGTCATTACGGGCAATGGATACATAAAAATTAGAAAACGATAGAGAACACACTTTTAGATATTCTATAAGTGGTTCTTTTTCTTCGCGTATAATATAAGTTTCTAAATTATTTTGATCTCCATTGGTAATTACTACACAATCATTTGTATATGGCAACAATTCCTCTAATGTAAGAATTGCAATATGTTCATCCGTATTGATACGAGTAGATAGCTTCATTAAACTTTGATAACCATCATCATTTTTCGCCAACAACAATAGTCCAAAGATACCATCGTTCCATTTGACATCCACTTCCATTCCAAAGATAGGATGGATCCCCTCTTTCTTACAAGCATGATAAAAAGCCATCGCTCCATGCATTACGTTTTTATCTGTTAACGCAACACTTGTATAGCCATGTTCTTTTGTACAATCAATGATTTTTTGTATCGTCATCGTACTTTGTAGTAATGTATAACAACTTCTAACATGCAAGTGGACACTCATCTCAACACCTCGTACTTATTTTATCATAAAGAAGCAGTACTGTCTTCTCTTATCCATCGAATTCCTATCATAACCACATCTTTACAACAAATGAAAAAGCCCTGTTTTTTACACAGAGCTTATTGTTCTTTTACACATTCACTTAAATCTATTAATAATTGTTTGATATCTGCTTCTAACAATCCCTTTACACCACATGCAAAGCGATGTCCACCACCATGATAGCGGTTTGCGATATCATTGATTGTTTTATTTTTCGAACGAAGACTTCCGTTATAAACACACTCACCTTGTTCATTGCGTTCTTTCTCAACAAAGAGTGCCCACGCTTGAAATTCATCAACACCACCAAGAACAAATACTTTTTCTTTAGCTTCGTTGAAGGATAATCCAAATCTCTCATAATCTTCTTTATGCACAATAATATAAGCTATACAATCATCAAACCATTTGAAATTTGAACGAATATAATTCTCATAACGAAATTGTACCATTGGAGTTGAAAAATTCTCCTCATTGGCTTTCGCGACATTTGCACCAGCCTCCAATAAGAAAGCCGCCACCTTTAATGTTTCAGATGTTATTGTAGCGATTGAAAATCGCAAAGTATCCGCGATTAAACCACCGTATAAGTATTGCGCACATTGGGCAGAAACCTGTTTATGTTCCTCTTTTAGCATAAAACCTAGTATTTCACATGTGGCACCGAAGATATCTTCAATGATTTCATGATCTGCGAACTTTTCAACAATGATATGATGATCCACTCGTATGCTAGATTCCGCCTTACTCCAACGTCCATCATCGATTCTTCCTGTATTTGCAGTATCTAATATGATCGCTAAAGAATTTTCAATTTCTTTATCATTCACTTCATCACTTGCAGGGAAATTCGATGATTTTGAACACTCTTCATACCCTAAAGCATATACTTTCTTTTCAGGATATGTATCCATAATCCATTGTTTTAAACCAAACTGTGAACCTAAAGCGTCACTATCTGGTGCAACATGACGATAAATGGTGATGACATCATGTGCTTCAATGCACTCGAATAATAGTTTCGTATTCATACGCTTAAATTAAGCGATACGTATCACGTGCAATCATTAATTCTTCATTTGTTGGAATTAGCCAAACTTGAACTTTACTATCTTCTGTAGATAAAAGAACTTCTTTACCACGACTAGAAGCATTTAATTCAGTGTTCAATTTGATTCCGAAGGCTTTTTCTAATCCCTCACAAATCATCTTACGCATGTTCGTATCGTTTTCACCAATACCACCAGTGAAAACCATTGCATCAGCACCACCTAATTGTGCATAGTATCCACCAACAGTTGTAATTACACGGTTTACATAAACTTCTGCAGTTAATACAGCAGCTGGATTTCCATCATGATATCCATCTTCTATGTCACGAGCATCAGAACTAATTCCACTTACCCCTAACATTCCTGATTGTTTATTCATAATATCATCCATTTCATCTGGAGTTATTCCTGTTTTCTTCATAATATAAGTTACGATAGCTGGATCAATATCTCCACATCTTGTACCCATCATAACACCAGCAAGTGGTGTGAATCCCATGGAAGTATTGATTGATTTACCACCATCTACCGCAGTAATACTAGCACCATTCCCTAAGTGGCAAGTGATGATTTTTGTATCTTTTACATCTTTGTTCATCAATTCCGCACATCTTTGTGATACATACATATGAGAAGTACCGTGGAATCCATAACGACGAATTTTATATTCATCATAATATTTCATAGGAAGAGCATATATGTAAGACTCTTTCGGCATTGTAGAATGGAAAGCAGTATCAAACACAAATACATGTTTACATTGTGGAAGATGTTTCTTAAACGCGTTATAACCAATTAAACCAGCTGGGTTATGTAATGGAGCTAAATCGTTCAAAGATGAGAACTTTTCAACTACATCATCTGTTACTGGAACAGATTCTTTAAAGATTTCACCACCATGTACAGCACGATGTCCTGCACCAGTGATTTCATCTAAAGTATTTACAATCTTATGTTCAACCAAAGCTTCTAATAACAAAGAAACAGCTTTTGTATGATCCAGGATTGGTAATACTTTTTTTACTTTTTCTCCGTTTACCTTAATTGTGAAAATGGCATCTTCAAACCCTATTTTTTCAATAATACCACTTGTTAATACAGTTTCCTCTGGCATTTCGAATAATTGAAATTTCAATGATGAACTACCAGCGTTTACAGAAATAATTTTACTCATAATATCCTCCTATTTATTCCATGTTTTCTAAAGCATCCATCAGTAACTTTACTTCTTCGTTACCAACTTCTTTTATTTTACCATAAATCTCTTTTCTTTTCTCGTAATGTGAGACAAGATTCAACTTTTTTTCATAATCTTCTAAAATATGTGAACTTCTTTTGATATGATCATTCACTGCGGAACGTGTAATATGTAGTTCTTCTGCAATTTCAGATAATGAAAAATCTTCCTTAAAATACAAATCCATGATGCTTTGTTGTTTTTCAGTTAGCAACACTTCGTATGCATCTAAAAGAGCATTCATGCGTTGCATTTCATCAATCATGCGTCAATAATCCTTCACACATTCCATACAAATAAGAATCTATATCAAACGGACGTAAGTCATCAACTTTCTCTCCAAGTCCAATATATTTCACTGGAAGACCTAGTAAATCACGTATTGCGATTACAATCCCACCTTTGGCAGTTCCATCCAACTTCGTCAGGATGATTCCTGTAACATTTGTAGTTTCTAAGAAAATCTGTGCTTGTGAAATCCCATTTTGTCCAGTCGTTGCGTCCAACACCAACCATACTTCATGAGGTGCACCAGGAATTTCACGTTCAATGACACGTTTCATTTTCCCTAATTCATTCATTAAATTCGCTTTGTTTTGTAAACGGCCTGCGGTATCTCCAATCAAATAATCCATATGTTGTTCATTTGCATATCGACATGCATCTACTAAAGTTGCACTTGGATCTCCACCTTCTTTTCCTTTGATACAAGGAACGTCTAGACGTTGCGCCCATGTCGCAAGTTGATCAATGGCACCTGCACGAAAGGTATCAGCTGCGGCCAACACAACTTTGCCACCTTCTTCTTGAAACAGTTTCGTTAACTTAGCAGTAGTTGTAGTTTTCCCACTTCCATTGACTCCAACCATCAAAATAACAGTAGGACCATCTTCGTTTTTCTGAAACTCTTTATCTTCATGCGATACATACATATCACGCATTACTTCGACTAAACATTCACTGATTTCATCAAAGGACTTCAATTTTTGATCCATCGCTCTATTTTCAACTTCATCCACAATTTTTTGCGCAGTCTTTATACCTATATCCGCTTCCAAAAGTGCAATCATTAAATCTTCAAGAAATTCTTCATCTACTCCAGTAAATCCCAAAGCAAGTTTTCGTATTCTCTCTGAGAATGATTTCTTTGATTTATCTAACCCACTAAGGTAACGATCTCCATCCGATTTACTTTGAAAGGATTTTTTTAATTTTGAAAATATTCCCATTAAGCACTCACCTCTTCTTTTTTATCTACCAAATTAATGGCATCTTGTAGTTTTACCTTTAACAATTGTGATACACCATTTTGTTGCATCGTAACGCCATATAAAGCATCACACTGTGCCATCGTTCCTGGACGATGTGTAACCACTATAAATTGGCTTTCTCCACGGAATTGCGCAATGTATTTCGCAAAACGTTCCACATTTGCTTGATCCAGTGCAGCCTCCACCTCATCAAAAATACAAAGTGGCATCGTACGTGCTTTTAAGATTGAGAATAAAACGCATATTGCGATAAGACTTTTTTCTCCACCTGAGAACAAACGAATATTTTGTACAGTTTTCCCAGGAGGTTGTACATCGATATCGATACCAGTATTCAAAATATCTTCAGGATCTACTAAGAACAAACGAGCCTTTCCTCCACCAAATAGTGAACGGAATACATCATTTAATTCTGCATTTATTTTATCGAACATTTCCTTGAACTGTTTCACCATGATTTCATCCATTTCATCAATGGCTTCTAGTATTTTATCTTTCGCAAGAATCAAGTCTTCACGCTGTTTCGTTAAGAACTCATAACGCTCACTTACTTCTTTATATTCTTCAGGAGCATCTAAATTCACATTTCCTAAAGCCGCAATTTCTTGACGCAAGAGTGAAACACTGTGACGAGCTTCTTGAATATCCGTATCCATTTTCTGACTTTGTGCATATTCAAATGTCATCTCATAGGTCGTGGATAAACGTTCTAAAGAACCTTCAAGTTTCGTTTCTGCTTTGGCTTGACTTACTTCTACATCACGTTGTTCATTTTGTAGAATATTTAAGTCACGACGTAATTGGCGAATTGCGCCTTCTTTACGTTCTACATCACTTCCCGCCTTCATACGACGTTCTCGTTTCCCTTTTGTAAGAGTTGAGATTTCATCCAAACGAGAATGCAAGGAACTAAGTTTTACAACCAAGTCATCTTCCAATAACGCAGTATCTTCTAAATCTTCGTCTGGCGCAATCTGTTCATAATCCGCACGCAAACGATCATATTTCGCCCATTTTGCTTTTACAATCTGATCCAATTGTGCATTGGATATTTGCATTTGGACAAGCTCAGAGGCAATCTTTTCTTTCTTACTTTGAAGCGCATATAATTGATTTCGTAACCCATCTACTTTCAACGCTTGTCCCTCTAAACTAGATAGTACTTGTTGAAGTTCTTTTTGAATGGTTAACGGTGTTGAATTATTCTTGTTTTTACCACCCGTCATACTACCGCCTTTATTGACGATATCACCTTCAAGTGTCACGATTTTATAATTGTGTCTTAATACTTTTGCAATTTCATTCGCATTTACTAAATTATCAACGATCAATACGTTTCCTAACAAAGATTCCTTCAATGTATCGAAGGCTTCTTCATTTTCTACGAAATCACTCGCTACACCTAAGTATCCAACACAGTTTTGTGCCAATACCACATGCTCTCTATTCATGCCTCTTGATTTCATAACGGTCAATGGTAAAAAGGTCGCTCTACCAGATTGGTTACGTTTTAAGAATGTTATCGCATGACGTGCACTAGCTTCATCTTCCGTAACGATATGATACATCGCCCCACCAAGTGCATTAGAAATAGCCGTCTCATAATTAGTCTGTGGTTGGAAAATCTGAGATACCACACCCAATATACCATCTAAGGTTGATTTCGCTTCTAAAACAGCCTTTACAGCCTGTTGATGGTTGAATGGTTCTCTTGCTAAATTTTCTAATACAGATTTACGATTTTCCAATCGATTCAAAATAGAAGATGCTTGTTCATTCTCTTGCATACAAGCAGCCAATTCCCCATCTACTTTGATTTGATTTTCTTTACTTAACGCAATATCTGTTTCCAACTCTTTCAAACGCTTCGCACGATCTTCATATTCGTAATGTGCTTCCTCGACCATTGTTTTTAACTCTCTAGCCTTCTCCGCATTACTCGCGAATTCTAATGCATACTTACGCTTTTCATCCAACTCGATCTTTCTAGTTTCTAGAATACGACTCTCTTCATTTAATTTCGCAAATTCATCTTGTAAACGATTGATATCACGATCCAATTGATACATTTCATTACGTAATTCGTTATTCTTATTATCCTCTACTTGAATTGTAGTTTCATGCATTACCTTTTGTGAATCTAAATCAAATGCCTTTTTCTTTAGGGTATCGATTTGTTCACTCAATTTTTCAATTTCATCGACCAACACACTTACTTCAATGACTTCCAACTCTTTTTTCTTTTCTTTATAAATCTCTGCTTTTTTCGCCTGACGTTTCAAAGGGTTTACTTGACGTTCTAATTCTAAAACAATATCTTCTAAACGCGCCAAGTTTTCTTGTGTACGATTCAATTTAGACAAAGATTCATTTTTACGTTTCTTATATTTTGCGACTCCCGCAGCTTCTTCAAACAACGCACGTCGATCTTCCGGTTTCGCATCCGCAAATGCAGAAATGTTTCCCTGCGATATAATAGATAAAGAATCACGTCCTAATCCTGTATCCATTACTAGATTTACAATGTCCTTTAAACGACAAGGTGTTTTATTAATAAAATATTCAGCCTCACTATTTTGACGGTGTAATCTTCTAGTAACTTCCACTTCTTCATATTCTACACCCAACATATGACGAGAATTATCAAACACAAGAGTTACTTCTGCCATATTGACTGGTTTACGTGCTGTAGATCCACTAAAAATGACATCACTCATGCTGTTACCACGTAGAGACTTCACACTTTGTTCTCCAAGCACCCAGCGAATGGCGTCATTGATATTACTCTTTCCACATCCATTTGGACCAACAATCCCAATAACATCGGAATCGAATGTAATGATGGATTTATCTGCAAACGACTTAAATCCTTGCAGTTCTATACGTTTTAAAAACATAATGCCTCCGTTCCACCAAATTCACTATAAGGAATCCTTTATATAACATGAATTTTTTGCATATACCGTATAATAGTATAGCATATATTTGTGGTTTGATAAAGATTGTGTTAAAATAATAAACAAAATTGGAGGTGCATTATAAATGGAAGAAAAATCTATGCGCAATATGTTCCGTCTAGGATTTGGAGAAGAAGTTGCGAATTGCATTACCCATGGAATTATGGCATTCATATGTTTGATTTCTTTGCCTATAACAGCAATATATGCCTATAGCGAAGGTGGAGCTACAAAAGCAAGTGGAGTATCTATCTTTATTATATCTTTGTTTCTTATGTTTTTGGTCTCAACGATTTATCACTGTATGCCTTTTGGGACAAACCACAAATACGTATTTCGTAAATTGGATCACATTTGTATCTTGTTCGCAATTGCTGGAAGTTATACCCCTGTCGCTTTATCCCTAATTGGTGGATGGCAAGGATTCGTTATCTTACTTATCGAATGGGGCGCAGTACTAGGTGGTATTTTATTGAAATCGATTGCTAAGAAGAGTTATCCAAAAGTATCAATGGCACTTTATATGATAATGGGATGGACAGCAATCTTGTTTCTACCTACCCTAATTCAAAAAGCATCTGTTTCATTTCTTGTATTAATTGTTGCAGGTGGAGTCATGTATACCATTGGCGCATTCTTTTATGCCAAACCACAAAAAAAATATTTCCATTCCATATGGCATATTTGTATCAACCTAGCTAGTATTCTACATTTCTTAGCTATCGTATTTGCATTATAGTACAACCTATAAATAAGATCACCCTAGTAAATAGAGTGATCTTTTATTTTGTACAATCTTTCCATAAGTCAAAAATTTGAATATCCCCAATATCTACAAGTACTAATAGTACTTGTAGATATTGATTGCTTACATTTCTTTCTTCTGTTTCTTTATTGATCTCCATTCATCTTCTAGAATCGACATCAATATAACATCCGCATATTTATTACCATCTTTAACAGCATCTCTCAAAACGCCTTCCCTCTTAAAACCAACTTTTAAATATGCCTTCTCTGCCCTTGGGTTAAAGGAATACACATCGAGTTCTAAACGATGTATTTTTAATTTCTCAAATGCAAAATCACGGGTAACTTCTATGGCCCAAGTCCCTATCCCCTTTCCTCTTTCATTCATACGGAAGAGACCAATACGAAAATTAGCACAGCGCAAATCCCAATCAATTTCATTGATTACACTTTCACCGATAATGCTTCCATCAGGTGTAATAATCAAAAAAAGGTATCGAGCAGAATCTTCAAGGGATTTGAGGAAAAAGGAAGTAACTTCTTCTTTCGTAAACACTTCTTTACTACCTGTTAATCGTGCAACTTCTTTGTCTAAAGGATGAAAATTTTGTTCGTAATAATTTGTGATATCTTCAGCTTTAGCCAATCGGATGAAATAGCCATCCTTTTCACTTATAATATTTATGTTCATACGCTTTTTCCTTTCAAAAATTTTTTATTTATAGCGTTATTATACGACTATCAAACATCACTAGCAACTCCAATATCATAGAGCATACAAGAATCATTACAGTAGAAAATATGTAGTAAAATGAAGAAATACAATATTTGGATATTACAATCAATATAGTGTTTTTGAAACAATCAAGTTTTTTCGTGAATAAAAAAAACGATAATATCGATTAATCCCCAATTAAAAATGGAGCAATATGCTCCATTTGCGTGTTTGAAAGGGTTTATTTCTAATTATAATTGTTTACTAATTTCATTCGCCATCGTTTTTATGATAATACAACAGCTTGTTGCTCCCGCATCTAAGAACCCTCTGCTTCTCTCACCTAAGCGAGCGGCTCTTCCTATTTTTGCAACTAAGTTCTTTGTGTTTTCTTTACCAGATTCCGCTCCTTGTTGAAGAGCTAATAATGCATCTTTGAAAGTTGCATTTTCCATAAGGGATGTTTGGTAGGCTTCAATAGCTGGATTCAATGTATCAATCAATGTCTTATCTCCAACCTTAGCACCTGCTAAATCGCATAGTCCTTGTAATGCTAATTGGAATGCTTCTAATAACACTTCTTTACTTATTTCATCCTTGCCTTTCGTTGCTTTACTTAGCTTTGAAAACATTGTTCCATAGATTGGTCCCATACTTCCACCAATATCTTCCACTAGGGTTCTTGATATGACTTTCATTGACTCTGTGAAGCTCATCTCTTCACTTAGTCTTTCTTTTGCCATTAAAAATCCCTTGTTCATATTGACTCCATGATCTCCATCACCAGTTGCTCCATCGATTTCACTTAGATAACTTGCATTTACATGTATGGCTTCACATATGGCTAACGCAATCTTTCCTTGGTTCTCATTCTTTATGTATTCCATATTATTTCCTCATCTGCGTTAAACCAACGCATTCACATTCCATATCAAGGCATTCTTTTAATTCTTCATCAAGTTTCATCACGGTTAATGTTACTCCATTCATCTCTAATGATGTAAAGTAATTCCCTACATAACTTCGATATACATCAATGCCTTTTTCCCTCATTAAATTCTCTACTTCATCGTAATAAATATATTGTTCCATGACTGGTGTTGCCCCTAATCCAGATACAAGTACAGCGACTTCATCTCCCTTTGTAAAAGGTACATCACCAACGACCATATCCACCATTTCTTTTGCCATTTCTTTTGCTGTCCCTAGTTTTTCAATACGTACTCCTGGTTCTCCATGATGTCCTATTCCAAATTCCATCGTACCTGCTTTGATATCAAAGTTTGGTTTTCCATTGGCTGGTATTGTACAAGGCCCTAATCCTACACCTACACTTCTTGTATTATCAATTGCTTTTTGTGCAGACGCAATGACTTCTTCAAGAGTAGCTCCCATACTTGCTTTTGCACCCCCTACTTTCCACATGAAGATTTCTCCAGCCACTCCTCTTCGTTTCTGTATTTCTTCTTTTGGTGCACTTGCGACATCATCATTTGCTACCACTGTCTTTACCACAATGTCATCATCATCTGCCATATCCATTGCCATTTTTACATTCATGTTGTCGCCTGCATAATTTCCATACAAAACCGCAACTCCCATGCCTTGATCCACTTCACATATTGCATCATAGAAGCTTTTTGCTGTTGGTGATGAAAAGATTTCCCCTACTGCGACACCATCTACCATATGCTTACCACAATATCCAATGAAGGCTGGTTTATGCCCACTTCCTCCTCCAGTCACTACGCCTACCTTTTGTTTATCTTTGACTCCATTTGCCACGACAACACGAGGATTCTTTTTACTAATATGAAGTATATCTTGATGACATTTCTCAAAGCCTTTTAACATATCTTCAACGACTCTATTGGGATCATTTATAATTCTTTGCATATTGTTCACCTCCTATCGATAGTTCTTTTCTATTTCCATGATTCTCTCTACTTTAGAGGTACTCTTACCTCCATCAAAGCTACAAGTTAACCAACGATCCAATAATAATTTCGCATATTCTGGAGCTATCACGCGCGCTCCCATACATAGAATTTGACAATCATTAGATCGTACACTACGTTCTACAGAAAACAAATCATGTCCTACTGCTGCACGAATACCTGGAACCTTATTGGCAGTAATTGCCATACCAATCCCTGTCCCACACAACAACAATCCTCTTTCACATGTTTGATCACAAATCTTTTGACATACAGAGTTCGCAATATCTGGATACATAGCAGGTTCTTCATTGAACACCCCTACATCTTCAATGCTATGTCCTGCCTCTATTAAATACGATTTCAAAGTTTCTTTTAGTTTATACGCTGCCTCATCACAGCCAATCACAATCTTCATACAATACCTTCCTTTTCTTAAAAAAGCGAACCGTATTTATGTTACGGTTCGCTCACTCACCTACAGCTTCGTAATTGCGAATACCGTTTTCACAGGATGATTTTCAAAGTTTACTAACTGATATTTAACACCTGCTGGAATAAAGAAGGTATCTTCACATTCTAAGACAAAGCTTTCTTCTAAATCCACAAGATTAACAGTCACTGGACCTTCAACACAATATATTGCAGCATCTCCCTCATGTGTATCAGGGTCGGAACATCTTGGCCCATATCCACCTGCTGGTAATATAAACTCTCCAAAATGACCATAATCATTACTTGTGATAAAACGCATGAGCATTGGATGCTTTGTACCATGTACATTGTTGAGTTTTTCAAAATCACGTACCGCATATACTGCACCTGTTTTTCTAGCTTCACTTGGATCTACAGGCCATGAACCAATATCATCTGTACAACCTTGACGAGAGATATCTTGGATTTTATCACGCATATCTGGCAAGTTCTCATTGTTTGGCCCTTTATAGAATTTTGTTTCTTCATCGCTTGGAATGACTGCTGGTGGAATTTGTTCACTCCATGCCTTTGGTGTGATGAAATATAGGATTCTTGCTTTTTCATTTGAGAAGTTATGACAACAATGCCACGCTCCTTCTGGCATGAACAAACCTTCTCCAGTTTCCAAATACGCAAACTGCCCATTTCCACTACGCTGTAGTACAGGACCATTTAAGATATAATAGGATTCATCTCCTGGATGAATATCCAATGGTGCAAATACACCGCCTGGACCTAATTCATAAATACCAAGCATAAAGGTATCTGTAGTTACCATCGTAAATGTGTTATCCGATGTAAATGCGTTATTGGGCGGATATAAAGCAGTGGAATAATCTTGTTTACGAATCAACATTGGTTTCTTGTCTTCTACTTTAAATGGGAAGTTTCCCATGATATCAAATAATTTTGCCATTCTTTTTTTCTCCTTATAGTTTTGAGCCAGCACTTTTATCAACAATAACAGTTACATCATCATGTGCTTGCAGGGCGGTTGCTGGACATGCTTCTGATTTTATACCATTTACAAGTTGGGCAATTGCATCAGCTTTGTTTTCTCCACTAGCGAGTAAGATGATTTTCTTAGAGCGCATAATAGAGGCAATTCCCATAGACATCGCATGATGTGGCACTTGTTTCATATCGTTATCAAAGAAGCGTGCATTATCTTTACGTGTACTTTCCGTTAATGCTACGATATGTGTTTCCATATCGAATGGTGTTCCTGGTTCATTAAACCCAATATGTCCATTAGAACCAATTCCTAAGATTTGTAAATCAAGCGTTGTGCTTTTCAATGCTTGTTCATATGCATCACAATCGCCTTGAGTACTGCCAGAAGGCATATGAATATTTTCAGGTTTTAAATCAATGTGATCAAAAAGTGTACGATGCATAAAGGATACATAGGATTCTGGATGTTTCGGATCAATTTCTACGTATTCATCCAAGTTGTAAGATATACAGTTTGCATAGCTTGTCCCTTGGTTTTTATAATCTTCAATCATCTTTTCATATAATCCAATAGGTGTTCCACCAGTGGATAAACCTAATACTGCGTTTGGTTTGTTTGTGATAAATTCTTTGACAATGGTAAAAGCTTTTTCGCTCATATCGTCATAACTATCCATTACATATACATTCATATAGGTACCTACTTATTTCCCATTCTTGAATACAGATAATACTTGTTTTGCGTATTCTTTCATGAATGTATAACTTTCTTCTTCTACTTCGTGCCAGAAGGCTTTTCCATCTCGTTCATTTAAGTATTCTTGAATATGTTTGCTACATGCGGTTGCCATATAACTGTAGTAGTTAACTTTTGAACATCCTGCGCTAATTGCTGCACGCACTTGATCATCATCAACTCCACTTCCTCCATGCATTACCACACGTGAATCTTTTGGCATCAACTTACGAATTTCTTTTACACGTTCAATATCTAGTAGTGGTGGTTCTGCATAAATTCCATGCGCTGTACCGAAACATACAGCAAGTGCATCCACTCCTGTTTCTTCTGCAAACTGTGCAGCTTGTTTTGGATCTGTAAATGTCTTCTTGATTGTTTCATGTGTCCATCCAACAACTTCACCACCATGTGAATCTTCTTCTGTACTTGTCATTATCCCTAATTCTGCTTCTACTGTGATATCTAAATCATGAGCAATCTTTGTAAACTCTTTTAGTTTTGCCATATTCTCTTCAAATGGCAGAGCACTTAAGTCATACATAATACTACTAAAGCCACAACGAATGGCACGCATTACAAAGTTGTAATCACTACCATGATCCAAATGTACACACACTGGAACTTTCGCTTGTTTTGCATAAGCTACCATTTGTGGCCCAATGGACTCAATTGGAATCAATGGATCATGTACTTGTGCATGGTCTATGATAATTGGTACGTTTAATTCTTCTGCTGCATCTACGACCGCTCTTAATGTTTCTAAGTTTGGTGTGTTGATACATCCAATCGCATATTGCCCTTTTTCTGCTTCTTCTAAAATCTGTTTCATGTTTACTAACATTGTTACATTCCTCCTCTTTTCTTTCTAGTAACCTAGTTCATCTGCAATTTTGGTAAGGTTCGCAAGACCTTGTACTGCCAATTCTTCTCCTGTATCCGCAAATTTACGCCAAATTGCACAATTTGCATTCAACTCTTCAAAGCTTGGATCAAAAGATTCAATTACACATGGTCCGTTGTAACCAATGTCATGAAGAGCTGTGAAGAACTCCACCCATGGTACCAATCCAGTACCTGGAATTCCTCGATTATTTTCACAAACATGAACATAACCAAGATATTCTTTTCCACATGTTTGTACCGCTTCACGATAGCTTGTTTCTTCTCGTATCATATGGAAACAGTCCAAATGGACACCCATATTACCAGTACCAACATCCTTACAATATTGAACTCCATCTTCTGCAGTGTTGATAAAATGTGTTTCAAATCGATTGACTGGTTCTACACAAATACGTAATTCTGGATATGTTTCTTTTGCATATTGAGCGACTTCTCGCATCGCTTCCACAGAATGTTTCCACTCTATCTCAGTTCTTGGTTTCCCACTTAAGCAACCCCATCCAGCATAATTTACACCACCAAGGATGTTAGATCCTAAGGCCTTATTGATATCCACTAGAGTTTTAAGGGACGCAATTCCCGCTCTACGTATAGAAGCATCTTCTGATATCAAATTCGTATCTGCACCTAAGGTTGTTGTCGTAACTACTTCTAACTTCGTTTTTGCTAATTCATTGATTACTTCTTCTGTTGGAAATGTTTCAGGGTGTGCAATCGCAATATCGATGACTTTAAATCCAAGTTCATCCGCTTTTTGAATCACCCATAAATCTTTTTTGGAAAATACTTCACTCCAAATAAATGTATCTACTCCAAATTTCATAATGAGTTTCCTTTCTATTTATTTCATTAAATGAGATAATAAAATCTTTTCTGCTTCAGGATTCCATAAACCATTGTGTCTTTCACAACACTCATATAATTGTTTGAACATTTCACTCTCTTCTGCTAATTCTTCAAATTCATCGATAGAAGTAAGTGGCAAATCAATTTGTGTATAAATAAGTTTTTTAGCACCTGGAATCTTAGGTAATTGTGTTGTCGCTTCTACAACGCTATCAATTCCTCCAATATGCGTAATCATGAGTGCTGGATTTACTTTCTTCTCACGAATCAATTCTAATGATTCTACAAAATCTTCACGTAATCCTCCGCTAGAACCGATAATTTTTGTATTGCGATAATGGCAATCATATAAGTTCATTGTGGCACTGAAAGTCTTATCCGCAGGTCCAGCAAACAAATTCATACATCCATCAAATGCTAGAATTGCATTTCCTGTTTCTGATACGGATTTGATTGGTGTATACACAAAGACATCATGATATCCTTCCCCTTGTGTAATCCCCATCAATTCATCGATTTCATTTTCAACCTTAGATGTATCAATATAATATAATTCCACTCCGCACTTCTTTGCGTATTCTTCATCAATTAGACGTTGTGTACGTTTTAATTTAATATCATCTATATCTGTTACAACCACACGTTTTGGTTTTCCTTCTTTAGCAAGTGCATAATTGATTGCCATAATTCCCATCGGTCCACATCCTCCAAGAATAATTAAATTACCATCTGCCTTGTTAGAATAAACTGGTTGATGCGTACCTGATACAGTATGTATGTTGGCATTGTAACCACCAATCACACAATATAGTGGTTCTACTACAGATACCTCAAAATAACTGTCTAGTTCCAATTCAAAGAAACACTTCTTTTCGATGACATCTCTCGGTACGATTGCATAGGTACAATCCCCTCCAAGATATTCATACGAATAACCTGGTGCTTCCATTTGATCTGGTATTCCAGGCAACAAAGCAAATCGCTTTCCAGCATGATACTCTTTCTGCCACATCTTGCCTACTTCCACGATATCTCCAGAGAACTCATGTCCAATGATTACTGGATGTTTGTTTACATCGTTTGGTACTCGGATATGTTCTGCACCTTGTGTCACTTCTTTGTAGGTTGACATACATAAACTATCACTCATAACCTTCACAAGGATTTCGTCCTCTTGAATACTTGGTAATTCAAATTCTTCTAATCGAATGTCATTTGCTCCATACAAACGCACTGCTTTTGTTTTCATATACAACACCTCTCTATGGGTTCAGTTTATCATTTCGCTTTATAAAGTAAATAGATGGCGGAAATGATGACAAATGATCAAAAAAAGATGAATATTTATCATATTTCAATCAATTTCTTTGATTAAACGAAGTTTTCGCTTATAATAAAGGTAGTATTGATCAACATCGAAAGGAGTCTCTTATGATAAGCGATGAGCGTAGAAAAAAGATTCTTGAACTCTTAGAACAACAACATTATATGAGTGTAGAAAAGCTTGCAAGAGCTATCTTTGTAAGCGAGCCAACCATACGGCGTGATCTAGCTCAACTTTCCAAAGAAGGTTCACTAAAACGTACACGAGGTGGAGCTTCCTTTGTGAATCCTGATACAGTAGATTGGCCTTTTAGTTTTCGAAAAAAAGAAAATATAGATGAAAAACGCAAAATTGCGCAACTTGCCATTAAACTGATTCACGATGGTGATAGTGTTTTCTTGGATAGCGGTAGTACTTGTTTTTGTCTTGCTCGTGAAATGGTGGAATTAAAGCACCTATCTGTACTCACTTATGGAGTAGATAATGCGAAAATCCTAGCAGCAAATGATACGATTAACTCTCAAATCACTTGTGGCTCTTATCAACTCCAACGTACAAGTATTTATGGATTTGGTACTGTGGATTATATCTGTAAATTTCATGCGAAATATGCATTTATTTCTTCCCCTGGTTTTCATCCGGAAAAAGGAATATTCAATTATGATCATAATGAAGCAGAATTAAAAACAGCTTTCTATGAAAATGCTGATTATACCATCGTGCTACTTGATCATAAAAAAATAGGGAAAAGTTTCCCTTACCTTGAATTAGCAAATGATCATATCGATGTTATTATCACAGATCGCCCCTTTGAAAAACATATTCAAGACTTGTGTGATGTACATAATATCAAAGTCATTCATACACTTGAACAGATGCGCTCTTATATTCTGGAAAAAGGCTTATAAATGAAATGAAACCCACCTTAACTTCATAGGGTGGGTTTTGCATATAAATTGATATTATAATTACTCAAAATCACAATGTCTTGGAAACATTGTTTCTGTTGTCTCATGCATACGTTCCATAAGTTCTAGAATAACTCCATCATATGTGAGAAATGACATTTGTTCAAACGCACTTCCCATAGGTTGTATGGATGTTAAAGTAATCCCTTTGTGAGCCAACTTTGGTGAAACTCCAGGAAGCACAACTACCACATCTGCCATTTGAGCAATTGGTGATTCATCGTCCATCGTAAATAAAGCAATTTTGACTTTTGCTTTTTTTGCTTTTGTAGCGAGAGCAACTAAACTTTCTGTTGTTCCTGACCCTGAACCAATAATCAGTAAATCTCCTGCATGAGAATGAGGAGAGGAAATCTCTCCAAACATACTAATCGATAACCCTAAGTGCATCAAACGATTCGTAAAACCCTTCATAGCTACACCAGAGCGACCAGCTCCTGCAGTGAAAATATGCCTTGCTTCTTGAATAGCATCCACTAGTTTTGTCAATTGTGTATCTTCTAAATATTGTGCATTATATTTTAATTCATCTACTATTGCATTTGTATATTGTTTTACACTCATATCGTACCTCTCCCTATTTTGTAAATGCTGGACATTTCGCTTCATAATCCAACAATTCTTTTAATTCATTATCAAGTTTTAATATGGTAATGGCTGCGCCATTCATATCTAGTGAAGTTACATAATTCCCAACAAAAGGTTCGTATATTTTTATACCCTTATTTTTTAAATAAGCACTCGCTTCTCCATATAAAATGTATTGTTCCATAAGTGGTGTACTACCTAACCCCGAAACTATCACAGCAACTTCATCGCCCTTTTGTAATGGCATATCTTCATGAAGCTTGTCCATCATTTCATTTACAATCGTATGGGCACTACATATAGCACGTACATCCATCCCAGGTTCACCATGATGTCCAATTCCAAATTCATAGCATCCTTCTTTTATATGAAAGTTAGGATGACCCACAGCAGGAATTGTACAAGCAGATAAGCCTACACATATGCTTCGTGTTGCATCAACACTCTTTTGAGCTATACGAATCACTTCATCTAAATCAGCACCCATCGCTGCTTTTGCCCCTGCAATCTTCCACATCAACATGCCACCCGCTATACCATGTCTTTTTTCTTTTGTTTCTTTTGGAGATGATGAAATATCATCACAAGCAACAACATATTTCACGCACACATCGTCATCATCTGCCATGTCGATCGCCATCTTAACATTCATGTTGTCTCCTGCATAATTTCCAAATAAGCAAGCTACTCCTGCGCCTTTGTCTGCATGTAGAAAAGCATCATGAAATGCAACTGCTGTTGGAGAAGAAAACACTTCCCCTACCGCCACAGCATCTAGCATGTGTTTTCCTACATAACCAAGGAAAGCAGGTTCATGTCCACTGCCACCCCCACTTACAAGTCCAACTTTGCCTTGAGGTTCATCTTTATAATACACAACTTTAGGATTGGATTTCGACAAGGCAATATACTCATGGGCATCAACAAACCCTTTCAACATATCTTCCACTACTTGACTTGCATCATTTACAAATTTTTGCATAGTATTCCCCTACTTTCCCATCGCACTTTGATAAATAGCAAGGATATCCGCAACACTGCATTCTCTTGGATTCCCTCCAGTGCATACATCTTTATAAGCCAATTCGCTTAATTCTTTCAAGTCACTTTCTAACACATTAATTTCAGATAGCGTTTGTGGTATACCAATGGAAGCAGATAATTCTTTCACAGCTTTGATGGCTACCTTACGATAAGTATCACTATCCATAGTTTGACAATTTTCCACTCCCATAGCATATGCAATATCACGGTATTTTTCGTTTGTAGCATCTTTGTTAAACTCCATAACATAAGGAAGTAATACAGCATTCGCAATACCATGAGGAGTATTATAATACGCACCTAAAGCATGAGCCATACTATGTACAATACCTAACCCAACATTTGAGAATGCCATCCCTGTCATATATTGTCCAAGTGCCATCGCCTCTCTAGCAACTGGATCATTTTCACATGCCTTTCCTAAATGTTTCGCAATAAGTTCAATTGCCTTTAGATTCAGGGTATCCGATAATTCCCATGCATCTTTTGTAATATACCCTTCAATTGCATGTGTAAGAGCATCCATACCAGTAGCCGCACTTAATCCCTTAGGCATACTACTCATCATATCAGGGTCTACAACCGCTACAACAGGAATATCATGTGGATCTACACATACAAATTTTCGGCGTTTTTCTGTATCTGTGATAACATAGTTGATCGTAGTTTCAGCTGCAGTACCTGCCGTTGTCGCTACCGCTATCATTGGAACACTTTTATGTTTTGTTTCAGCTGTTCCCTCTAAACTAAGAACATCACCAAATTCAGGATTGTTGGTAATGATACCAATCCCCTTTGCTGTATCCTGTGGGGAACCCCCTCCTATAGCAATCAGGTAATCACATGCATTTTGTGCAAATATCGCTACCCCTTCCTTCACCATATCTACAGTTGGGTTCGCTTTTACACCATCATATACGACATAAGGAAAACCTTCTTTATCCATTAAATCTGTAACCTTATTGATCACTTTGAACTTTACTAAATCTTCATCTGTAACAATCAAAGCCTTTTTAAAGTTGCGTTGCTTTATTTCTAAGATAATACCTTCTATCGCACCATAACCATGATAACTAGTTTCATTTAATATAAAGCGTTTCATAATTGATCCTCCTTCATAGTATCTTTTAAATATTGGATGATTTCTTTTTCTTTAGCTGAACGAATAACGTGCAATAATGTTTCATCTTGTAATATTTGATAAGATATATTACCAAGTGTTATACGTTCAATTTTTTTCGCTGGTTTTGGAATCAAAATCATTAAACCAACGGATATTTTTTCTTTAAAATCGCTTATCTGCGCTCCATTTTGGAAACGGAAGAAAATAATATAGGGTCTATGAATAGAAGCAATACTTGAGTGGAATAACACAAACTCTTTCTCTTCTAAATATACTTCTCCTAATTTTTCTCGTTCCATAATGGCTTTGACACATTCCTTACGTATGGATGTTGGTTCATCAAGAATACGTACAATATTATGTATCAATTGTCCCTTTGTAAGTGGAAACATAAATTGTATTAAACGTGCCTCTTCAAACAGCGAAACATCGAGACTTTCACGATGTTTATCATCATTGAAAGCTTGAATATTTTTTACGCGTTTTTCAGCTTTAATTTGATTAAATAAACGATTGAGATTGGAAATATCCTCTTCTTCTAGAAGAGGGTTCACTTGAACATATGGGAGTGATATTTCTTTATCGATTGTGAGGGTTGTGACAATCGCATCTAAATCCTTGTACTCATATAAATGTTCTAATTGTTCTATAGAAAGTGCCACTACTTCACCTAGTTGATGAAAGTTGCTTTTTAAGGTAGATACCAATAGAACACTAATCCCTACCCCACTAGAACAAACAACACCTATATTGAGTTTGTTTTCATTTTGCATAAGAGCTTTGGAACGTTCTACAGCAGCTCCAAAATGAAGCGTAAGATATCCAATTTCATGATCAGAAATACTATTTCCTTTGGTATCTTTAATGAAGCCACATGTCTTTTTTGTAAGTTCGAACATTTCATTAAACTGATCTTTTATCTGGTCTAAGAGTGGATTTCGTATACTTAAATCATAAGAGATACGATTGAGTGCTGGTTTTAGATGTGCCATCAAACCAGCGAACAAGTCTTCATCTTCCGTATAATCATAATCCACCAATTTACTAAAGTTTAATATTAATTGTTCTACTATTTGTGTACACTCGTGTTCATCCTTTACATCGTCCATTTCCGCTACTTCTTGCATAGGTACTCGAATACGTGTACCTTTTAAATGCATTAAAATATAGGCAACTTCTTCATCTGGAAACACAATATTTTGTGACATTTCAAAATAATGTGCGAACTCTTTTGAAAGTGGAAACAATGGATCTTTACGAAGTTTCTCAAAGATATGTTGTGCCATTTCAATAGTTTCACCTTTTTTGATACGATCAATAGCTATCGTCATATGAATAATAAGTCCTAAGTAAGAACTTCTCGTAATATTATTGAGTAGTATTACACTAATATCTTTTAGGGTTGTAATTACAGAATATAAAATCTCTTTATTTAAAAGGTTCATAATGCTATTTTCATCATCGTTATGACGATTGAAATATTCCAATTCATCAAAATTCGTATTGTTATGAATATACTCTTCTACATTTTCCTTCACCAATTGAGCATGAAGAAAATTCGCCTTTGCGCGATGGATATCCTCTTCACTTCCCACAACCTCAATCCCTGATGAAACGCCTCGTTTAATCGTTAAATTTTGATTATGTAACCATTCTTCAATAGTTTTTAAATCGTTGCTGATGGTTCCTTCTGAAACATTGAACAAATAGGCGAAGTAACTAAGTTTATCAATGGATCTTCGTTGTAAACATTCCAACAACAAACGCTCTCTACGAAGTTCAGGACTATTGGCCACAAGATGTTTTAATTCATCCTGTATATAGTTGATAAATTCTTTTTTCTTCTCCTGTTCTCCAATGATTTTATAACCAAAACCTTTTTTGGATGTTAAGGTTAAATCAAATTGGGAGAAAATATAATCTGTATCTTTTAGCTCACGAATGATTGTACGGTTACTGACATGTAGTTTTTTAGCTACATCACCGATAGAGATGTAATCATCACCACATGAAATAATATCCATGATTTGTAAAAGCCTCCGAGAGTATATACAATGTTCCATATTCGTCTCCTTTCAACCCAATTGCCTAACATCCCCATGATAAACATGAAATATCCAATATTTATTGGATATATTTCATCTTCTTTTGTTTTTTTGTTACTTTTTTCTTTCTAGTCCTTTTTATTTGATGTGGATTCATATTTTTGATTTTTCCATAATAAATCCAAAACGAAATACATAACAAACATAAGGTAAGTGCCATACCATATACAATCATGACACGTTCACTACTAACAACACCTGGTTGAACAAAAATAATCAAACGTGTTAAGCATACAAATACCAATGACATAGTGAGTGCTTGTTGCCAAACTTTATGTTTTTTCTTAGCTACTTCATAGAATTCGCTTTCTTGAAGTTTGATATTCACTCGTTCTTTTGTATTGATAAACATGAAGTAGAACAGCACATTGGCAATTACAATGCTAATGCCTAAGCCAAGAACAATTTCAAATATATATGGTCGAAGTAATCCTTCCAAAACTGCAAAGATAGAAAACCACACATAGGTTTGACGATCTTTAATTTTCATCATTTTTTCATACTTCGTATCAAAATAAACACCGCGAATGGTAAATGTACTTGGAATGATCTTAGTAACATAAAAGTTTCCTCTTTTTTTAATTTTCGTTGTGTTGTTCTTCTCCATTTGTATTCCCTCTTTCTTTTTATTCCATATTAGCGTGACGATAATGCATTTGTTCTTGTGTTTGGTGACGTTCTTTTTGAATACTCATAGCAATTGCATCACAAGTCAACCAAGAAAGTTGTTCAAACATATTTCCAGCTGGCTGTAAGCTTTCGCTTTGATTTTCATCTTCTATTTTATCCGTTTTACCTGGTAGTACAACACAAGCATCTGCCACACTACCAATCTTATTTTGTGGGAAAATTGTTATGGTAATCACCTTTGCTCCTTCCTTATTAGCAAGGAATGCATTGTTTACATGACTTGCGGTATTACCAGAACCAGAAATAATAAATAGGACATCATCCTTACGGATCGATGGTGTCGTTGTCTCCCCTACAACATACATTGTAAGTCCCAAATGCATCATACGATTGGCGAATGCTCTTGCGACAAAACCTGAACGACCGCTCCCTCCAACAAAAATCCGTTTCGCTTTTAATAACATTGAGATAGCCGTATCTAATTCTTCTTCTTTTATATGTGTTGCATAGGTTGCAAGTTCTTGTCCTATTCCAACAATACTCTCACTTGTATTCATATTCCTTCACCTAGCACATTTTTTCTTTAATTCGTTTAGCTTCTTCCAAAGGATTTGCATGATTACAAATTCCAGAACCTACAATGATGATATCTGGTTTTAATGCTACATACTTTTCAATCGTTGAGCTATTGATACCACCAGCCACAGCAACTTTTGCATTTTTTACCAAGGATTTTACCTCTGTTAAATCTTCAAGTGGTGTTCTACCTGCATGTTGTTGATCAGCTCCAGTATGCACAGCAATTACATGTACACCGATTTCTTCTAATGCTTTGATTTTGCTAGGGAAATCTTGTTCACAAATTAAGTCTACCACACATTGTTTGTTGTAGCGATTGGCAGCGTCCACACAACCCTTAATTGTTAATAAATCCGTAACAGCAAGAACAGTTGCATATTCCGCATTTGCATCAAATGCAAGCTGTGATTCATAATCTCCTGCATCCATAATTTTAAGATCTGCTAAAATTTCTTTTTCAGGAAAAGCTTTTGCAAATAACTCTACTGCTTTTGTACCTTCTCGTATAACAAAGGGTGTACCTATTTCGATGATATCGATATAGTTTCTTAATTCCTCACAGAGTTTCATACCTTCTTCAACACTTACTTCATCTAATGCTATTTGTAATTTCATACAATTATCCTCCTATTTTTTAAAGTCCTTATAATACTGTAAGATACATGCAAATAAATCTGTATCTGATGGAATTGTTGTAAAGTTGGTAATCGCTTTTTCAATTCCTTCGTTGCGGATAAAGTCTTGAATCTGTTGTGATTCTTCATCTTCCAAACTATCAAATGTAAAGGCAGCTGCAATTGCTCTAGCAATGTTTTGATATGGCATCCCTAACTGCATTGCTTGTATAGCAGGTCCTGATAAACGATCATTGGGATGAAGCTTACGAATTGGATTACGGCATACACGAACAACATAATCTGTATTTTTACTAGACAAATATCGTTCCAATGCAAATTCAATATACTCAGCAAGTTCCGCATAATCAATATTGTGTTTTTTACTTAACATCTTCCCTACTTCACACATTTGATCACGTACTTCTTTGTATACCTCTGGATCTGTAAAACCATCCATCATAATTGTATATCCACGTAGATTTCCAAGATATCCACATGCACAATGACCACCATTTACCACAAACAATTTACGATCTAAAGCAAGATTTATATTATTTGTATAGGAACCATCCTTAATTGGTTTCGAAGTCGGATCATATAAACGATCTTGTTCAATAGCTGCTTCAAAGGTATCTCCGACTTGTATGATACTTTTTCCATCTTCTTCGATATTCATAACCACACGATCTGTAATTGTATTTGCAAAGCAAGCTACCTTTCCAATGGTTTCTTCGTTTAACTCTGGTGTACATTTTAGGATTTCTTCCTTTAATGTATCACTTGCACGATATGCATTTTCAAACGCAAGGATATCGATAGGACGAACCCCTTTTTCCAAACGTTTCAACAATCCTTTTCCAATCACTGGAGCAATTCTTTTTAAATTTTCTACTCTTACACTAGTGGTAAGGATGAGCGCTTCCGCAATAACATCAATTACCTTATCACTTTCGTCAATAGAATGAAGTGCTTGTACATGGTCAATCACTTTGCGATGGTTTCCTAATTCCATCTCAATTAAAGTAAAGCTATTTGTCTCATTGATTTGATCAATCAATTTTTGCATCGTATCTACAAATACAATTTGGTATCCACTCTCATACAATAAATCTCCAAGTAATCCTCTACCGATAGCCCCTGCGCCAAAATGTACCGCTGTTTCCATAACCTATCCTCCTCATGTTTACTCATCATTTAAGTTTAAAATATTGAAGACCTCTTCCGTTGTTTTTGCATTTTTTAAACGCTCCACATTTTCGTCTTCCGAACATATCAATGCTATTTTCCCTAAAACATTGATATGTTCATCATTATTACCAGCAATGCCAAATACAAGATACACGGTTTCTCCCCGACTTGTTTGAAAGCCTTGTGGTACTTGAATGAAACTTACTCCTGAGCGTTTGATCATAGTTTCAGAATGACTGAAGCCATGAGGAATCGCAATATTCATACCTATATAAGAAGGGCAAATTTCTTCTTTTTTTAACATATCATCGATATATTCAGGAGTGATATAACCATTGTTAAGCAATACTTCACCACTCTTCTGTATCGCTTCACTCATATCCTGTATCCTCGCATTTAAAACGATATTTTTCCCATTAAGTATATCCTGCATTTTGCGACCTCCTTATGTAACATATTGGGAAAGATGATAACACCTTTCCCAATCAATGTTTCTATCACGTTTTATACATTCTTTTTGATTTCGTTAATGACCATGTCATAACCATCTTTATTCATTAGGTTATCAAAACCAATGATGGCTGCATTTTTGTTAGGACATGAACTAACAGCGCGATCAAATAATGGATCACTTGTAATTACAACATCTGCATCTGCATCAATTTCGGCAACAGAATTATGTTTTACCTCTACGTTCAGCATTGCTTTTGAAACTTTACTCTTTAATAAAGAAGTTCCCATCGTACTTGAACCCATACCAGCATCACAAGCAACGACAATTTTCTTTACATTCTTAGGAATCTCATTCATCATACGGAAATCACTTAACTTAGTAATTGTACCTGTAGCAGTAATTGAGCTTGCACTACCACCTGATACTGCACCAGCGCCAGCCATTTCTAATTCAGGTTTTGTATTTTTGTAAATACGCATCAAGAAGAAACCAGCGATGACACAAGAGATTGCTGCTGCTCCAAGATAAGCTACCACATTGATAAACATACTATCTTTTGGAGACATTAGCACGAGGGCAATAATACTACCTGGTGAAACAGCTGCCACTGTTCCTCCATCAAACATTTGTAATACAAAGATTGCAAAAGTGTTACCAACGATTGGTCCTAATAGTGTTGATGGGTGCATTAACGCATAAGGGAATGCTACCTCACCGATACCACCAAATACCATGATAGGAAGTGCAGAATAAGCGGATGATTTGTCTTCACCTTTAGCGAAGATACAATATGCTAATACTAAGCCAGACCACATACCACCATTTGCTTCTACCAAGAATAGAATAGATTTACCTGTCTCGGCTGCTTGTTCTACACCTAGTGGAATCATAATGCCGTGGTTTACGGCGTTGTTTAGGAACAATACTTGTGCAGGTGGCACAAAGATGGATGCAAATGGCAATAAGTTGTTATCTACTGTCCATTGTACTCCTGAAGAAATTACACTTAAGATGGCATCAAATATTGGAGTTACTACCCAATATCCTGCAACCATAATAAGAGCCCCTATAATACCTAATGTAAAGTTATTGACAAGCATTTCAAGACCAGTTTTGATATGACCTTCTAATGCCTTGTCGACGTATTTAATGATGATTGCACCAAGAGGTCCCATCACCATACCACCAATTAACATGGTGATTTCAGCACCGATTACAACACCGATTGTAGCGATTGCACCAGCAACCCCTCCTCGTTTCCCATAAACGTTATAACCACCTGTATAACCAATCAAGATTGGCATCAGGAATTTTAAGGTAGGTCCAACAAGATTATTTAAATCTTCATTTGGTGCCCAACCAGTCGGAATAAATAAAGCTGTTAAGATACCCCAAGCAATAAATGCTGGAATATTTGGCATAACCATTGCTGACAATGTAGCGCCAAACTTTTGAATCTTAATTTTAAAGCTAGAACTGTTTTCCATTTTCATTCTCCTCTCATAAGTTTTTACAACATTTTACATTAGTCTTCCCATGTTACTTCTGTTCCTATTTTGCTCTGCTACTCCTTTCACCTACATTATAGCCTCGCGTTTTTCGATAAACAAAGCATTCCCATTCAATGTTGTCTGACGAAGCCATGTGACAAGATTGAAAGAACAAAAAAACCTAATAAAATAAAGACTTTTATACAATTACATGGACTGGTAAGAATAATTATAATCAAAATATTTATGTGATCTCCCCTTTATAAATGTAAATTTATTTAAATCATATGTGTCACAATAATAAAACGTACTTCCCATATCATATCGAAATTATACAAAATATACTATATGTTTTGATGATAATATTTTTCCAATTTTTGTATATACATGATTCTTCCATTTTCATATTTCATGGAAACATTTCTTCAAATAAAATAGTACCACGCACCACAATCAATTCCTATTAAACATATAATCATTTGATAGGAGTGTAACAATAACCTACTTCTTTTTTAATCTATTAAGGAAAGCATAAATGACGAACATCCTTATATAAGCAAAACAAAAACAGCCCTTACAAAAGGACTGTTTTTGCTTATCAAAAGTATGTGATTTACGTATTAGGCACGATAGTCGCTAATCCTCCAAGAGATGTTTCACGTAGTTCGATTGGTATTTTCTTACCAGTATAATTCATTGTATGAACCACCATATCAAAGGATACTTTGTGTCCTCTTAGCTCACTAATATTTTGAGCCAATAATGCTGAATCAAGTGCACGTAAAACACCAACCGCATTTCGTTCAATACATGGAATCATTACATAGCCACCTACAGGGTCGCATGTAAGTCCAAGATGATGCTCGATTCCTATCTCTGCTGCATATTCTATTTGCGCAGTAGGAAGACCTCTAAAATAGGCTGACATCGCTGCTCCCATAGCTACAGCAGCACCAATCTCTGCCTGACATCCACCTTGTGCACCAGAAATCGTAGCATTTTCTTTTATTAAGTTGCCAAATAATCCCGCAACCTTTAAGCCATTACGAATACATTCCTTTGAATAGCCTAAATCTTTGTGATGATAATAGATTAAAGCTGGTATGATTCCACTACTTCCAAGAGTAGGTGCCGTTACAGTCGTACATCCTGATGCATTTTCCTCACAGGCCGCATATGCATATGCACATAACAACATCTTTTCTTTTTCAATAGCGCTTTTATTATGTTCTGCTTTATATTTCAAATCTTTCGCTACACGATCTAATTTCAAAGTACCAGGTAGTGTTCCTTCTTTTGATAATCCACTATCTACAGTAGCTATCATCTGTGTCATAATCATGTCCATATAATCATCCAATGGATCAAACATATTAATATACTGCCACAATTCCCAATTATGAGATGTACAATACTCTTCTATATCTTTTAATGTATGATGAGGATAGACATCTTTTCCCTCTTTGCTGTCTTCTCCCTCAATTTGTATTGCACCACCACCAACTGAATAAATAGTCCATTCACCTAAGATATCATTATTATCATTGTATGCTAATAATTTCATCGTATTCGGATGTTTTAAGTTATCTTTCGCTTTGAATAAAACCATGCAATCTTTTGGTTTCATAGTTTCGATGATGATATAGTCTGTTAAATGTCCTTTCCCTGTCAAGGACAATGAACCATATAGTTCTGCTTCATAATGATGTGCATGATGAAACTTTTCTTTGAATAAAGCTGCTGCTCTTTGTGGTCCCAGCGTGTGTGATGAGGACGGACCAGGTCCTACACGATACAATTCTTTTAATGACTTCATTTACATTCTTCTCCTCTAAGACTTAATAAAAACATTTCAAATCCGATTTCTTTTTTCATAAGACCACTTTTAATTTGTTGATCCAAAGTAGCTAGACGTTCAAGTATAGATAACAGTTCCCTAGCCGTTAAACGCTTTGCTGTATTCATACTAAGTTGCACACGATATGGATGTGCATTGGTGATAGAAACAATATCATCCTTTTGCCTACCCTCATCCATTAAGACTCGTACCTGATAAAGTAAGCGAAACTGCGAAGCTAATGTAGCAATCAAAAAGATTGCATCTTTATTTAAGACTTGCATATCTGCCCACACATGAAATGCTTTCTTTAAATCCTTGTCCACAACTGCATTCACCAATTGGAATACATCCTCTTCAATCGGACGCGTCACAAGGTCTTCTACGATTTCCCGTGTAATCGTTCCTCCAAACAGTTCAAGTTTAGCTAGTTCGTTTTGAATGGAACGTATATCATTAGGTAATCGTAACATTAACAACTCTTTTGCCGCATAATCAAGTACCAAATTACGTTTTGTAATCTGTTCATTTGCATACCGTATTTTTTCTTGATCGTCTACTTTAGAAAACACCATGACCTTACATGTTTCTTTCATTTTTTTAACGATTTTTTTGCGAGCATCCAACTTATCCGTAGTTGTGATAAATATGAGAACTGTAGATTCTAATGGATCGTTCAAATATGCTTCTAGAGGAACCAAGTCCCATCCTGTATCATCACTCGTAGTTAAAAAGTTCGCATTTTGGATAAGGATTACTTTATGCTGCGAAAAAAACGGTATTGTTTGCGCATCCTCTAACAACACATGAACATCACTTTTCAGCGCGTCATAAACAATGGTGTTCATTTCATCACCTTGTTCCATATACGATTGTACAATTTTACGCAATGCTTCTTGTAATCGAAACTGTTCTTCTCCATGCAGTATATAGTTCATTCTTATCACCTGTTGTTTATTATACCAAATTCATTGTCTGCCGTCCTATAAAAAGCGAAATATTTACAAAATTTTATAGAAACAGCACCATTTTTCGAAGTAATAAGTGGATATATATTCTCAAAGCGCATTCTTTCAAGGGTTTGTGTACTTGGATGATGATAACGATTGTTTCTTCCAGCAGATATTAAAGCGATTTGCGGACGTATTTGATGCAAGAATTCAATCGAAGAAGACGTGTTGCTTCCATGATGTCCTACCTTTAATATATCCACTTCCATATTGGGATATTGTTTTAACAATTCTCTTTCCCCCTCTATTCCAACATCCCCCATAAACAAAGCTGAAATACCAAACACTTCTAGATATGTCACGATACTATTTTCATTCGCATCTTTACCTTCATAGTTCTCTATGATAAAAGGAATGCGAAGATTTCCTAGTGATGTTTCTTTCTGTTTAGTACGAATTATTTCTTTCACTGGAATTAAATCCTGTAATTGTTTTAACCCTCCACTATGATCATAATCCTCATGGGTGATAATCACTTTATCGATTGCATGTATTCCTTTGTCCTTCAGTAGTGGAACAATGATGTCTTTCGGTATATCTTTATATAAGCTTCCCATCACATCAATTAACATGGTGCCTTGATGAAATGGCAGTGTGATTAGTGTACAATCTCCTTGCCCTACATCTAGCATATAGATTTCTCCAAAAGGATCTATATATGGTGCGCATGGAATAAAAGCCAACAACATACATAATATTTTTAAGTCATTCTTGCGATAACTTAAATACTTCATAAAATAATAAATCCATAACAATAACCAAAAGATATTAGGTGTAAAATATACATTCCACCCCCACGATTCCAAAGTCCTTACGATTTCATACAAATGCATCGAAATATCTAATAATCCTTTCACAGGAAATAATACCATTCCCCATGCCAACAAATACAACATGGCGTAGATTGTACGAAAGATACGGAATGAAAGAATCTGTATTGGGTTAAAACTGTGAAAAAAATGCAATTGAAAAGGAATCATAAAGCATAGTGAACTGATCATAGCATTCCTTTTTTGAATGTTAAACAAGGACAAAAGACGAAATCCAACTGGCAATAAGAATGCAACTTCATAAGCCATATAGGGAAACAACAAAAGCACAAAGCACATACTTATTCCTAATGTATCGTATCTAGATGAATTGTGGAATAAATACGAGACCAAAGAAAAACAAAGGATTCGTATCAGGGTGGATGAAAGTAAAGTGCAATACGCAATACCCCCAACACCAAGAAAGACAATAAAACTTGCACTACGTTTGGATAACTTACGCTGTAGAGCCTTCTGTAAGAGATACATCAAGAATGCGATGTGCATACCACTTGATGTCACAAAAAAGGACACATCGTCCTCGTGGATGCCATACAATAAGGATTTTATCCATTCCACAACATCTTTATTCTGAAACATTGAGATACGCTGATAAAGCGTAGAACGTATGCCTGTTCCTGCTTGTATAACCTTGTAAGTCTTCACGTTCATTTGATAATAAATCGATTTTCGATTCAACCATTTCTCAAAACTAAATTGTTGAATATTATGTATTGTTTGAATATATTGATATTCACCTTTTACTTCAATGACATCATCAAAATTCATTTGATCAACTCCATACAGTACAACCTTATAATCACCAGTAGATGCGATTACATAATTTGCTTTTATTTCTTTTATTTGTACGATCTTTGAAACTGGCTTTGGGTGTTGTGAAGTTCCACAACACTGCAGAAAAACAAGGATGATACATATAAAGAATACAATGTGAATTTTATAGTGCTTTAAATAAAACAGTGTCATACAAAGTAAGAACACTACAAGAAGTGCTGTATATGGAATCCATTTTGAAAACAACCAGATCAGTCCTATCAATAGCCATGTGTTTTTCATAGGGCAATATCATCCTTCAACTTATCATATAACTTATCTCCTATTCCTTTTACTTCTTTCAATTGTTCAAGTGTAAGAAATGGATGAAGTGTACGATATGCAATGATTCTACTAGCTACTGCTGGACCAATTCCAGAAAGTGTATCAAGTTCTTCTAGTGAAGCAGAATTGATAGAGACAAGCTTCTTAGTGGCTTTTTCTTTCACAACTATAACACCATGATTTACAATATCTTCTGTAAGGTTTAAATGAGAAGTATCCCCATTTTCCTTTACTCCTCCAGCCAATGCTAGAATTTCTTTAATACTGGCATGAACATCCGTTGTATAAACTCCTGGCTTCTCTACTTCTCCTTTCACCTCAATCTTTTTTATTGTACTTCCATACTTACTTAAATCTACATACTCAAAACGTCCATAAAACAAACATAATAAAAATAAAACTAGAATTATTTTTTTCATAGAACCCCTCCACTATTTATATACGAGATTCTATGGTAAAAATCCTAAAAAAAATAATCCAATTAAGGATTATTTTAATGAAACGATTTTTACATTGTATGGATCTTCTGTCATTACTTCCACAACATCCCCTGCTTTATGGTCCATAAGAGCATTTGCAAGTGGTGTAATATTTGATAATCTTCCATTTAATGGATCAGATTCAATAGAACCAACGATAGTATATGTTTCTTCTTCATTTGTGTCCATATCTAAAATCTTAACAGTAGAACCTAGAGAAACCGTTTTGCGATTTGCAGATTTCTTATCTTCTTCAATAATTTCTGCTTTTGAGATCATTGCCTCCAAATCACGAATTCTTGCTTCTACTTGTGCTTGATGATCTCTTGCAGCATCGTAGTCCGCATTTTCACTAAGGTCACCTTGTGCACGAGCTTCTTGAAGCTCACGAATAACCTCATCACGTACAACGTGAATCAAACGATCTTGTTCTTTTAATAATTCATCTAAACCTTCTTTTGTTACTAAAAATTTTTCTTCTTGAGCCATGATTTCACTCCTATTCGCTCGCTATTATACCATATTCCCTGAAATAATACTACTAATTTTCGTAAGTAATAGATCGATAGCCACAACATTCTTACCACCCTCAGGAATGATAATATCGGCATATCGCTTACTTGGTTCCACAAATTGATTGTGCATATCACGTACTGTACCAATATATTGCTCTACAACAGAATCTAAAGTACGCCCACGCTTCTTCACATCACGTAAGAGTCTTCTGATAAAACGCAAGTCTGCATCCGTATCTACAAATATTTTAATGTCGCATAAATTACGAAGTTCTTCATTCTCTAACACGAACAAGCCTTCTAACACAAGCACATCACTTGGTTCAATCACTTCGATATCTGTAGAACGAGTATGCTCCACAAAATCATATACAGGTTTTTGTATTTCATTGCCTGCCATTAAAGCAGACAACTGTGATACCAATAGATCATTATCAAACGCAAATGGATGGTCATAGTTAGTTTTCACTCGCTCTTCCATCACCATATGGGATTGATCTTTATAATAATCATCTTGTCGAATAATTACAACAGATCTAGTATCTTCGTAAGTTTCTTTCAATTGTTTTGAAATAGAAGTTTTTCCTGAAGCACTACCTCCAGCAATTCCAATAACGATCATCTTTCTCATAACAGCCTCTATTTTCTAAGTCCATACTTATCGATGTTTGCTTCTTGTTCATTCAATGTTTTTGCATAATACACGGTTCCATCACCATAAATATCCGCAACGAAATATAAATACTCGCTATCTTTTGGATTTAATACCGCATGGATTGCTTCTTCTCCAGGATTCAAGATTGGTCCAATAGGAAGTCCAGACACTTGGTATGTATTATATGGAGAATTGATATCTGTTTGAATTTCACAATCATCACTGCTTGTAAGGTTATCATATAATGCGTAACATACGGTTACACTTGATTGTAAAGGCATGTTCTGTTTCAAACGATTGTAGAATACTCCCGCAATCATATCCATATCTGATTTCTTAGCTGCTTCATATTGTACAACACTTGATAGAGTAACAATCTCTTGTACACTATACCCACTTTTGCTAATTTCATTCTTATACTTATCATAGATTGTACCAAAATGATCCAAAAAGGTTGTCGTAACTTCTTTTGCAGTTGCATCTTTTTTAAAAGTATATGTCTCTGGGAATAAATACCCTTCTAATTTCACTCGATATTGTGAATTTAGAATATCTTTCGTTAAGAAAGGATAACTCTTCATGAGTTCACTTAAATATGTATCATCATTCCATAGTGTAAGCAACTCATCTTTAGAAACACCTAATTTGCTTTCTACTTCACTGGCAACATCTTTTGCCCACATACCCTCTTTAAATGTAATCTGTACTTGTTCATCTTTGGCTTTCGTAGTATCGTTTAAAATCTCTAAGATTTCTTTGGTACTCATAGAACGATCAATAGAAAAATTCCCTGCCTTCATATCAGATAAACCATTCATTTTCATATATAGTTTTGCCATGGTTGTATTTTTGATTAAATTATTCGCTTTTAGATTTGCTAAAATTGTTTCTGATGTTTCACCTGTCTTTACTTCAAACACCACAGGATCTTTACTAGAGCTTACCGCTCCCAAAGAACTGGAATAATAAGTAAAACCACCAACACCAAGAACCAACACAACAACCGCAATGATAACTGGGATGAGTACCTTTTTATTCTTGAATACTTCTTTATTCATCCACTGCTTCCTCATCTTCTTGGAAGGCACCAATAACTTCTTCAATCATTTGCCATTCTTCATCACTTTCTACAGGAAGCAAGTTTCCACCCTCATCATAAGCAGATGCAAATACTTCATCGCTTTCTTCATCAGGATCTACGAATACTACGTAGTTCTTACCACGATTTTCATCATTAAACGTAAAAAGAATTTCCATTCTTTTCTCATTCCCTTGTTCATCTGTCACATATAAGCTATTAGAATCTAACATATTTTTTCCTCCTAGAACTAAAAGGGCTCGCTGAGCCCCTAGTATTTACTATCTAAATATCCCTGCAATATTTGTACTGCTGCCATTTGATCAATGACTTTTTTACGTTTCTTACGTGATACATCTGCCGCAATCAAAATACGTTCAGCCGCAACCGTTGTAAGGCGTTCATCCCAAAGCACAACGTTTACACCTAATGTTTCTAGTTTCTCTTTAAACATGATAGAAATATCACCACGTATTCCAACATCACCATTCATATGTTTAGGCAAGCCAAGAACTACGGTGTCAGCTTGGAATTCCTTGATGTGTTTTTGTACTTGTTCAAATGCACTATCATAATCATCGCTTTCGAAACGAATCGTTTCTACTGAACGAGCGATCATACCAAGTGCATCACTTACACTCACACCAAGTGTTTTACTGCCTAAATCAAGTCCTAGAACACGCATTACTTATCGTCTTCCAGATATGATCTTACAAGTTCTTCAATAATTTCATAGCGTTCTACACTTTGAATCACTGTACGCGCATTGTTATGTGATGAAATATAAGCTGGATCATTTGAAATAAGATATCCTGCAAGTTGATTTACAGAATTATATCCTCTTTCGTCCAAAGCATCTTTCACTAAGCGTAATACATGCTTGATATTGTCTCTTTTTAACTCTTCGCTTGAAAAAGACATCGTTTCTGTTATATCTTTCATTGTATTACCTCCTTTTTGTATATGTATATTTTATCGTATTTTCATCAAATTGAAAAGCATTATGACAGGATATTTTTAATGAATGCAAATGCATCCTCTATTTTTGATGTATCTTTTGCTCCAGATTGTGCTAAATCAGGTCTACCTCCGCCTTTTCCATCACAAATGAGCGCAGCTTCACGAACCAAATCTCCACATTTTACACCAGTAGATACTGCTTCTTTCCCTGCCCCCGCAACAAATACAACCTTATCATCCACGATACCACCAAGGAATACAACAAGATTATCATATTTAGCTTTTAAATTTGTCACGATATCCTTTAAGGCATTCGCATCCACACCATCCATACGTTCGATTAATACTTCTTTTCCATTCATAGATTGAATGTGTGTTTGTAAATCATTTGCCTTCAACGCAAACATAGATGCTTGTAATGCAGCGATTTCTTTTTTTAATTGTGCATTTTCATCCAATACTTGAACAACTCTATTCTCGATATTTGTAATTCCGTTCATTTTCAAATCTGCCGCAATTTCATGTAAAGTATGATCCAATGCATGGAATTCTTGATATGCTTCAAATCCTGTTTTCGCAGTAATACGACGAATTCCAGAACCAATACTTTCTTCACTTACAATTTTACATACTCCAATTTCTTGTGTATTATGCACATGGCATCCTCCACAAAATTCCTTAGATACATCTCCCATAGAAACAACACGAACAACATCACCGTATTTTTCATCAAATAAAGCAGTTGCTCCACTCTTCTTCGCTTCTTCAATTGGCATTTCTACTTTACGAACTTCATAATGTGCAGCGATGAATTGATTTACAATACCCTCAATTTCATTAAGTTGTGCTTCACTCACTTTTTCAAAATGTGTAAAGTCAAATCGTAAATACTCATCACTTACAAAAGAACCAGCTTGTTGAATGTGCGTTCCTACTACTTCTTTCAAAGCACTTTGTAGTAAATGTGTACAAGAGTGATTTCTTGTAATAACATCACGTTTTTTCTCATCTACAACGATTTCCACTTCATCTCCTACATGCAACTTTCCAGCATCTATAGAAACTCTGTGTAAATGTTGTTTGTGTGGTGCTTTTATAGTTTGTAAGATACGTGCTTCCACAGCCCCATGAAGAGAACCACTATCCCCTATTTGTCCTCCACTTTCTCCATAACAAACACTTTGATCAAAGATTACATCACCTTCACTATCCAATGATTCTACTTGTTTTCCATCTTTAAACAAACCGATTACTAACGCATGACATTGTGTCTGATCATATCCAATGAATGCACTTTCTTTTGTAAACGCCATTAAGTCCGCAGATTGACTAGACATAGATTCTGCTTCTTCTCTTGCATTACGAGCACGTTCTCGTTGTTTCGCCATTTCTTCTTGGAAACCATTCTCATCTACACGATAGTCACTCTCTTGTGCCATCTCGATTGTCAACTCCAATGGGAAGCCATATGTATCGTATAACTTAAATGCAGTCGCGCCATCAATCAATTTTGTATCTTTGTTTTTATCCATAACATCCAACATCAATTTCTCTCCATCGGATAAAGTTGTATGGAAACGCTCTTCTTCTGCTTTTACTAATTTTGCGATATACTCAAGTTTTTCTCCAACGTATGGATAGAAGTCTTTCATTAACTCATATACAACTGGAACCAGCTTGTACATAAATGCTCCTTCAATTTTTAATTTCTTACCAAAACGAACAGCACGACGTAATACACGACGCAACACATAACCTCTACCTTCATTAGAGAATAAAGCACCATCCGCAAGTGCAAATGTAACTGTACGGATATGATCCGCAATTACGCGAAATGCCATCTTATATTCTTCTTGTGTATAAGCATATTTCGTATATTTTTCGCACTCATGAATCAATGGTAGAAATAAATCTGTATCAAAGTTTGTTTCGCCCTCTTGTACAAGACATACCAATCGTTCAAGACCCATACCCGTATCTATATTTTTCTGTGGTAGTTCTTTATACTCTGAACGATCTAATTCAGGTTTACAATCGTATTGTGAGAATACAACATTCCATACTTCAATATAACGATCATTCTCTAACTCTTCAAAAAATAACTTTTCTCCTAAGCCTTCAGGATCATACTTTTCTCCACGATCAAAAAATATCTCAGAATCCGGACCACCAGGACCTTCACCAATTTCCCAAAAGTTACCATCTGTTTTTAAAATATGACTTGGATCGAACTTACATACTTCGGTCCAAATACGATATGCTTCTGTATCATCTGTATACACACTCACATATAGTTTTTCTTTTGGAAATCCAATCCATTCAGGGCTCGTTAAAAATTCATAAGCAAATGGAATCGCGTCTTCTTTGAAATAATCACCAATAGAAAAATTTCCAAGCATTTCAAAAAACGTATGATGACGAGCTGTCTTTCCTACATTTTCAATATCATTGGTACGAATTGATTTTTGAGCATTTGCTATTCGATTATTTCTTGGTTTTTCACTACCATCAAAATATTTCTTTAAAGCTGCTACACCTGCATTGATCCACAATAATGTTGGATCGTTGTGTGGAACTAAACTAGCTCCTGGTTCAATCATATGTCCTTTTGATTTAAAGAAATCTAAAAACATTTGACGAACTTGATTACCTGTTAATTGTTTCATTCTCTCTTACCTCCTGAACAATAAAAAAACGTTCCTATTCCAGGAACGTAAATATACGCGGTACCATCCTAGTTCACTTTATATGTATATAAAGCACCCTTATTTCTTTCTTAACGCGAAATCACGTGAAACTCCAAAGTAGCTTCCATTCCTTAGCATAAAAGCTTTCACCAACCGCTTTCTCTCTTTGATGCGTCAAGACATGTACTCATCTTCTTCAACGTTTCAATGAATGAATTTAGTTTATCATATTGTGGAGCTTTTGGCAAATAGTTTATATATCAGTTTTCATAACTTTCTTCTCTCATAACTTCATCAAAATCCCTCCAAATATCATCCCACTCTCCTACTTTGTCACTTGTTTTACTATGCAGATAAGAACGAAATGCAATTTGTGCAATCGCCGCAAAGATAGGAGAAAGAATTACACCAACCACTCCAAAGAAAGCTTCGGATATAAAAATAAATACAAAGGTTAGGATTGGACGAACATTCATTGTACGATTGAAAATCATCGGTTGAATTACATTGGATTCAATCTGTTGAATGGTCCAAACAATTAGAAATGGAATGACTGGAAAGGAATCATAGCTCAACAATCCCACTACAGCAATCAACAACAAACCAAAAGTCGCACCAATATAAGGAAATAAGTTTAACAAAGCTAAAATAATCGCATATAAAATAGCATTGGGAAAATCAATCAAATAAAGCACAGCTCCAACACTACATGCGATAAATAATAAGTCGATTAATGTACCTACCAAGTACTGAAAGACAATGTTACTCATTGTAAGATAAAAGGTAGAAAAGCGTTGTACATTAGGAAGTAGTTTTTTTGCACATCGCTTCCAAAAATCTAAATCGATAGAAAGGAAAAATGCAGTAATATATGCTATGCCATATTTGGTCACAACATCCATTGTATTCTTTAAAGAATCAATGACAATGATATAGCCCTCATCCAAATATTTTTCTTTCACGACATTCAAGTTATCGTATGAAATATGATATGTTTGTAAAAACTCTTCAATCTTTTGTACCCACGAAGGAAATACCTTTATAAAATCCAAGATTTGTTGATAAAGTAATGGCATTATAATCATTAAAAAGACACATCCCATTAATAGGATTCCAATATACACCAAACATACGGAAGTACGAGTAGAAAAATGTTTTCGTAAGCGATCAATAATAGGTTGTAATAAAAACGCAATTACACCACCCATGAAGATTGGTAAACAAGACTTATAAATATCTACCAAACGTTCAAAAAGATGAAGTTGTTTTAAAACAAGTACAAGTAATAAGATAGAAAGTAGTGGAAGGATACTTTTTTTACAAATTCTAATAAAGCGTTGTGTAAAAGGTAATGTTTTCATAAAAGAAAAACCCCTTAGGGGTTAGTCTAAATCCATACAGTCGCACATATGATCATAGGATTTGTGAATCTTTTTCATCATTTTTTTCTTTTGCCGGCGAGATTTACGATAAATATCAGATAATTCTTCCTCTTGTGTATAACCTATATACATTCCAGCAATTAATCCTATGACTGCAGAAACCATACATTTGTTCATAATATCACTCCCATCACTACTAGTGTGGAAGTAAGTAGATGCTCTATCCAAAGAATTCTAAAATTCTTTGTCTTAAAGTACTTTTTCTGACCTGACGATCCTCTATTTGAATAGCTCTTTCAAACACACTTGGATCACCTAGCATAACCAAACTCTTCTTTGCACGAGTAACTGCCGTATAAATCAATCGTTTCTGTAACATATGACGATAATCTGAGACAATCGGCAAAATCACGATTGGATACTCACTTCCCTGTGATTTATGAATAGAAACACAATATGCATGTGTAATATGATAAATTTGTTCACCTGCATATTCAACTATCACACCATCAAAATCCGCAGTAATACGATTGGTATGATGAATATCTTCATAACTTGGGATGATTTCTAGAATCGTACCTATATCTCCATTAAACACACCATCATCTGGTTGATTTTTCAACTGTAGTATCTTATCGTTTTCCCGAAATGTTCGATATCCTACTTTTATTTCTTGTACGTGTCCACGAGGAGGATTGATCATTTTCTGTAATGCATTATTTAAAGCATCAATACCCGCTACTCCCCCATACATTGGGGCTAACACTTGAATATCCTTTTCCTGATAGCCTTTTTCAAACGCATTAGAGACAATGCTCATCACCAAATCTTTGATTTCATAGTTCTGCGCATTAAAAAATGCTATATCTCCAGTATTGTTCATCACCTCTATATGTCCATCACGTATTTCATGTGCTAAGCGAACAACTCCACTACCTTCACTTTGACGAAAAATCTTATCCAATCTACTTAAAGAGAATTGTTTTGATTCAATAAGATCTTTTAAGACACACCCTGGCCCTACACTTGGTAGCTGATCTTCATCTCCAATAAGTAGAATCTTGCGTACATTCTTAGAAGCTTTTACCAAATTATAAAAAAGCCACTGATCAACCATAGAAAACTCATCGATGATTAAAATATCATAATCAATTGGTTCTTTTTCATTCGCTTGAAATGTATTAGTTTCTAAATCCCACTTTAATAAGCTATGTAAAGTCATTGCAGATCCATTACTGAGCTCTGATAAACGTTTACTAGCTCTACCTGTTGGTGCACATAGTGCAACTCTTTGTGTCGGCAAAAAAGTTCTACAAAGTGCTAAAATACCTTGTACAATTGTCGTCTTACCAGTACCTGGACCTCCTGTAATTATGGAGAATGAATCCTTGAAGAACGCAGTCATGGCTTGTTTTTGTTTCGTTTCATAATGAATATGGTAACGTTCTTCAAGCTCCGTGATTTCCTCATCCATAGAAGAATCAAAAGAAATATCTTCTACATAAGGGAAATGATATAAAAAATTCGCGATTCCCTTTTCTGCGTCATATTGCGTATGATGATATATACGCCCATCTTCCAACATTACCAAACGTTCTTTTTGTAATTCATTCAAATAGTCATCCAATACGATTTCCACATCGAATTCTTTACGTAATCGTTTTGATAAAGCATCCTCACTTGTATAGGTATCACCATTTGCCATACAAATATCAAGAATACATGCAAGAACTGCAGCTTTCATACGATATGGATGATCACTGGCAAATGATAATTCTTTAGCGAGTTTATCTGCTGTTTTAAACCCAATTCCATCTACTTCTTCGATCAAACGATAAGGGTTTTCTTTCACAACAGAGGCAGCTCTCTCTCCATAAGTTGCTTCTAGTTTCATAATGTTTTTTACACTGATTCCATGTTGCGTAAAAAATACAATCGAATCATCTAAATTCTCATGATCATTTACACCATGCAGAATACTCTCTATTTTCTTATGATTTAATGATGGAATATCAATTAAAACTTCTGGGTTCTCTTTGATTTTTGCGATGGCATCATCTCCAAGAATTTGGACAATCATTGCGGCCGTTTGTTTTCCAATTCCAGGAAACAAGCTACTAGAAAAATAACGAATCAATGATGTTTCATCGTTCGGTTTCATTTTCTCATAAGCACTAACTTGAAACTGCATCCCATAACGCGGATGATCGATATATTCACCATGAAGTTCATAAATCACATCTTCATGTAATTCTCGAAAATATCCCGTAGCTACAAAATCTTCCTCATTTGCATCATAAGTTACAAATTTTGCTACACTATAACCACTTTGATCATTACGGAAAATCGTTAAAAGATGTTTTGCTTTTAATACTAAAGATTCATTCATTTATCATTCCTCAATTCATTATAAAAGCATTGCAATCATGGATATTGCATTATTTAAAAAATGAATGCCAAAAGGCACTAATATACTATTACTCTTTTCATAGCTAAATGCTAAGACAACGCCTAATCCAGCATATACAAACAAGTAGATAATATCACTAAAATCTCCAATGAGCAGTGTATCCACGAAATGTATAGAACCAAATAGTATGGAACTCACAATAATGGCAACTATGAAATTGGTTTTCTTTCGAAGGTAACCATATACCCCACCTCGAAATACACATTCTTCTACTAGTGGAGCTGCAATACAAGTGGACAATAAGGTAATCATTGGCACGACATTACTCGCTTGTCGAATGACCTCTTGGTTATTGCTACCATTTGAATTACTAATCAGGGATACAACCATCGATAAGGTAACGTTTACACATAATAAAACAACTGCCAATCCAATAATTAGCTTTATATTTTGTAATGGAGCTTCCTTAAATTTATTATATCCTTGTTTTATCACTGGCCACGCTAACAAAAGCGCAATCACAATAGTAAACACATAGGTAGCGATTTGTAATGATGGCAAAATCATTTTTGCATTTGGATCAATCGCTAATGTAATTCTAGATATTACAATTCCATAAACATACATGTAACCTACAAAATAATGTACTAAAAGAGCAATTACTCGTGGTAATGACAAGGCATGCACACGTTCCCTATTTTCCATCATGCAATCTCCTATTGATTCTATTTTGTAAACTTTCGCCCTTGATAAATACTTCTTCAATGACGCCTCCGCCAAGACACTCTTCATTTCTATAAAAGACCGCTTCTTGACCACATGTAACAGAAGAAACACCTTGTTCATAACGAACAAAAACAGTTGTTTCATCTATAAATCGAAGTACAACATCATGATCTTTTTGCCGGTATCTAAATTTCGCAGTACACTGAAGTTCCCCATTTGGTAGTTCTGATGAAAACCAATTTACTCCTGTTACAATACAACTATCTGTATACAACCAATCGGATTCATCGCCATTGGTCACATATAAAACATTTGTTTCGACATCCTTCCCTACAACAAACCAAGGGCCTTTATTTCCACCAATCCCTAACCCTTTACGTTGTCCAACCGTATAGTATAAAACACCACCATGTCTACCAACAACTTCTAAAGTTTCAATATCTACAATATCGCCATCTTGACAAGGAAGATAGTTTTGTAAGAATTCTCGAAAATTTCGTTCACCGATAAAACAAATTCCCGTTGAATCTTTCTTTTCAGAAACACTCTTTAAACTCAGTTTCTCCGCGATTTCACGAACTTCATGTTTCTGTAAATGTCCAATAGGAAATAAAGAATGTGCAAGTGAGTCTTGAGGTACTTGGCATAAGAAATATGTTTGATCTTTATTATTATCTGCACCACGTAACATTTTACTTTTTTCACCACTGTGATCTACTTGCGCGTAATGACCAGTTGCTAAAGTATCAAACCCTAATTTTTTCGCATAGTTCATAAAAGCATCAAATTTAATATATTTATTACATAAAATATCTGGATTTGGAGTTCTTCCTTTTTTATATTCATCTAAAAAATACGTAAATACATGATCCCAGTATTCCTTTACAAAATCCACTCTCAACAAAGGTAACTCCAATGCATCCGCAACTGCTTTAGCATCTAAATAATCTTGTTCTTGTGGACAAACATCGTCTTGAATGGTTGGATTCCCTAAAATATCGTTATTCGCAAAAGAATCCCAATTACGCATAAAAGCACAGGTAACATCATAGCCCTGTTCTTTTAATATATATGCCGCTACAGCAGAGTCAACTCCGCCTGATAATCCTAATAGTACTTTTTGTTTCATACGTTCACCTACTTATACGTTGAATATTATACCATGGAATTGGTATAGATAAAACAGAAAAGAAAAAGACATCCATAAGGATGTCGATCACCTGGCAGCGTGCTATCTTCACTGAGGCAGGCCCAGCTATTGTCGCCGCTGAAGTGCTTAACTTCTGTGTTCGGGATGAGAACAGGTG